>REDE01000177.1 GCA_007693635.1 Flavobacteriales bacterium
CAGTGCGCTTGTTCTCTACCTTGATGACTTCAGCTCCCAATTCTGCGAAAAACTTTCCGGACAAAGGGCCCGCCAAGACACTAGCAAGTTCTAAAACGCGTAAGTTTTCAAACATTTTTTCTACAAATGTAGCAAATATGTTCTAGGCTAAACGAGTATTTATGAAAATTTACCCAGGTAACTAGAATCACAAATAATCTGCAAAAAAGGTTTTACCTTAGCAGCATAAATTTAATGAATATGATACGCAATTTTGTACTCAGTCTTAGCGCTGTTTTGTTACTAACCACCGGCTGTAATGCCCAGTCAACCAATAAGGGTTTTGAGAATCGCACCTCCGATCAGGTCGTTGCCATTGAGAAAGAACCCAACGTAGTTCTGATTGATGTCCGTACGCCCGGGGAGGTTAAGTCAGGTTACCTAGTTGGAACGGATTTGTTTTTTGATATTGGAAGTTCGGATTTTCGCCAAAAAGTCCTTGACTTGGATCGTACAAAAACGTACGTGCTTATTTGCGCTAGCGGAGCAAGAAGCTCTAGCGCCGCTCAATTCATGTTGGATAATGGCTTTGAAAAAGTAATTAACATGACTGGAGGAATGCGCACGGTTCGCAACAACAATCACATTGTTCGTCCATAAGTAAATTAAAGTATGGCATCGACTTCCTTTAAAATTCGTTTATGAAGGAGTTTTTTCAAAAAAACGCCACAGGTATTGGCATTGCATTGTTGATTACTGTGGCGGCTATTTTTTTAGCTCCGTTTGTCCCGGCTTTAAACGGGATCATGATGGCTCTTGTTCTCGGAATTATTATTGGCAATTTTTCTCGATTGCCGAAAGGATTAGCCCCGGGAATTGGTTTTAGTAGCTCCAAAATTCTGGAGTTTTCTATTGTTTTAATGGCCTTTACCATCAACATCCAAGATTTTCGCTCTTTGGGTGTGGCAAATATTTCCCTCGTTTTGTTGATGATGCTAATCATGATGCTGGCAACGGTTTGGTTTGCACGTCGTTTAAAGTGTCCGGAGTCGACCGGACACCTCGTAGGTTTTGGAACCATTATTTGCGGAAGCTCAGCTATTGCGGCTGTGGCGCCCGGCATTTCGAAGAATCAAGGCGATATAGCCATTGCTTTGGCGGTTGTTAATCTCATGGGCAGTGTGGGAATGCTGGCTTTGCCTATTATTTTAGCACCTCTAGGACTTTCCGCGGTTGATAGTGGGGTGATTATCGGCGGGACTCTACACTCGGTGGGGAACGTTGCCGGTGCGGGTTACGGTATGGAAAAATCCGTAGGTGATTTGGCTATTTCGGTTAAAATGGCCCGGGTAGCCATGCTTACCCCTGCGGTAATTTTCTTTACATATCTAGTGCGACGAAAGGACGTCACTAGTGAATCGACCGCAAAGTTTTCCTTGCCTATCTACCTGTGGGCCTTTGTAGCGGTTAGTGTTTTGGTCTCTGTAGTCAAATTACCTACGGAGTTCACCGGATTTATGGGCGATAGCGCCAAGTTCTTTCTCAGTGTTTCTATGGCAGCAATTGGTCTAAAGGTAAGCTTTAGTGAACTGTATCGTTCAGGAAGACGCGCAATTGGTTTTGGAGCTATTTTATTTGGTGTTCAAATCGCTGTGGTGATTTCTTTAATGCTGCTGTTTAAAATCATTTTCTAAAGTCTTTATTTGGTCGGCAATAAAATTTCCACCTTAGCATTAATCTCCAGATTTTCAATATGACCAGCGTGGTCTTTGTTCGAACTCACGAAATGCACGTGCACATAACTTCCCTTATGTGTGAATATCCCCTCGTGGTTGCGCGAGTAAAATCCAATCAATTCACCATCTACATCGGTTAAGTAATAATGCTTTTTGGCTTTTTTGTGTAGTTCATGATTATGCTCCTGCTCGTCTTTGGGTTTTGAAATAATGTGATAATCGAGCTGATTGAAGTGGCCTTTTAAACGAAACGCAAAGGCGTCGTTGTCTAGATCATAGCCATGAGCTTCTGCGATCAACTCAATTTGCTCCTGAAGCTCATCTTCGGAGGAAATGCTGAGGTTGTGTTTATACGTTGTCCAATTTTCCACGAAGGTATAAACAGCAAAAGGGGAGGTTATGTCCCAAGAATTATTGATGATTACGGCTTGATCTTCACCTACGCTAGAGACAAACATTTCCCCATCAATGATTGTCACTTCGCCTTCAATTCGGCCAAGTGGCGCCACGGCGAAAAGAAAATCTTTGTTTAAAGTATCCCATTTGATGTTTTGGGACAAATCTTCTCCCATCATCACCTTCTTCATGGCGCTTACGGGATAAACCTCCGTGGAATTTATGCTTTTTGAGCAAGAAGATAAGAGTAGGCTAATTGCTGCTAATATGCCGAGTGACCGCATTTTAATTGGTTTTTTAATTTCCACAAAGATAACAAATCATGCATGCTAATTTGCTAAATGGAGCAAGATGTTTTACGGAAATAATTTTGCACTCGAAGCATCAACTAAGCTTTAGAGGGTTATCTTCGTAGCATAACATTTTTCGAAATTATGAAGGCATTATTGGCTCGATTAAACATTGGCATTAACCTATCCGTTCAAAGACTATGAATATTTTACTAACCGGAGCAACGGGTTACATCGGTCGGCGTTTATTGCCAAATCTTCTCGAAGAGGGTCATTTTGTCTATTGTTGCGTTCGCGATAAAAAGCGGTTTCGTTGGCCCACTGTGGGGAAAGATCGAATTCGTTTATTGGAAATCGATTTTTTAATTCCAGAGACTTTCGACGTCATTCCACAGGATTTAGATGTTGCTTTTTATCTTGTACACTCCATGTCGAGTGTTGGTGATTTCGCGGAAGATGAGCAGCGCTCTGCAGAAAATTTTCGGGAAGCGCTCAACAACACAAAGGTTAAGCAGGTCATTTATCTCAGTGGAATTGTCAATCAAGAGTCGCTCTCTAAGCACTTACAATCACGCTTAAATGTTGAGGAAATTCTTAGAGAAGGTCGATATTCTTTAACCACTTTCCGTGCGGGGATAATCATTGGGTCGGGTAGTGCATCCTACGAAATTATACGGGATTTAGTTGAGAAATTGCCGGTAATGATTGCTCCCAAATGGCTGAATACAAAATGTCAACCTATTGGAATTCGAAATGTTCTGCAAATATTGGTGAGGGCCATGAACCACCCGGAAGTTTTCGATAAAGATTTTGATATTGGTGGTCCGGATGTGCTGAGTTATCTCGAAATGCTGCAAGGTTACGCGAAAGCCCGAGGTCTTCGTCGCTGGATTTATACAGTGCCGGTGATGACTCCCAGACTATCCTCGTATTGGCTGTATTTCGTCACGTCGACGTCCTATCCACTCGCTAAATCTTTGGTTGATAGTATGAATGTTGAAGTCGTTTGTCGTGAGAGCAGGATTAACCAAATTCTGGGAATCACAGCTTTTGATTACATGACAAGCCTGTCTAAAACCATGGAGGCGATTGAGATGAACCGCATTTCTTCAAGTTGGAAGGATGCCGTAAATGATGGTGAATTGAATCAGAAATTATCGGATTTTGTAAAACCTCCCGAGAAGGGATGCTTTATTGATAAGCGTGAAATGCCGGTTTCGAGCAGATCGAACAGTCTCGATAAAATTTGGAATTTGGGTGGAAATCAAGGTTGGTATTATGGGACTTGGCTTTGGAAGATTCGGGGATACTTGGATAAATTGGTAGGCGGTGTAGGTCTTCGACGGGGTCGCACGCATCCGAATGATTTGATAGTTGGTGATGCACTGGATTTTTGGAGGGTTTTGTACGCTGAAAAAGAGGAGGGACGTTTGCTTTTGTTTGCCGAAATGAAGCTTCCCGGAGAAGCTTGGCTGGAGTTTAAAGTTATGGACGACAAGTTGATTCAAACAGCAACTTTTCGCCCTAAGGGGGTTTGGGGACGTCTGTATTGGTATTTGGTTACACCTTTTCATGGATTTATATTTAGTGGTATGGCTAGGCGTATTGCCAATTAATTTAGTGGCTGTCTATAAAGTCCGATGACGGCGTTATGCTCTCCTCAAATTCAAGTCATTTACTTTAGTAAACTCCTTGAATTTGAGGAGTCGCAAGCCTTGTCCTCGAACTTTCTAGAGCAGCCACATTCATTATGGATGAACTCTATTAATGGCTGTCTATAACGCTCGATGACGGCGTTATGCTCACATAAAATTTAAGTCATTTAGTTTAGTTAACTCCTTGAATTTCTACGATAGCTTCAGGGTTGCAAGTCTTGCCCTAGACTTTCTAGAGCAGCCAATAGAACTTTAGTTACAGAAACTATTTCGTCTTCCTTTTGCTTCACATCAGTCGAGTTTTATAAATCAACTGTTTTTTTGTGTAGAATCTTCATCTGTGTTCTATTTTTGGAGAAGAATTTCCAAACCAGCGAACCATCCCTATGCGTACAATTTTTTACAGAATTCTGTTTTTGATTTGGGGTAGTTCAGCCTGTTTTCTTCACGCTCAATATTATGATTTTCAAAAATTAAGTCCGGAAGATGGACTTCGAGTTCCCCTCGTAAACAAGGTCTATCAAGATCATTCCGACAATTTTTGGATGGCCACGATGGGCGATGGTTTGTTGTGGTGGAACGGCGCACAGTTTGTCCGACCATTCGCATCTAATGCGCTGGATAATGATTTTGTGATCGATCTGATATTTTGGCGGGACACGATATATTTGATCACGGAGGAGTCGTTTGTCAAGTATGATGGTAAAAAATTCAGCATTTATCCATTACCACAGAGCGATCGTTTTGTGCGTTTACGATCGAGTGCGGATGGTGTCTTCATGCTCGGTCATCGGTCGGGTCTGTGGCGTTGGCATCACGATAGTTTTGAAAATATCATAGGTTCCGATACATTAGATGGTTGGCGAGATTTCTTATTTGCCGGAGATAATTATTGGCTTGCTGGGAATTCTGGTCTTTTTCATTTTTCTCCAAGCGGGGAAATTATACAGCGGCATTTGCCGGATCGCAATGTGCGCAGATTGATTTACAACAATGCTAAAGGGGGTGTTTTTGCAGGAACCACCGATGGACTATTTTTGGTTCAAAACGAACGGGTGTTGTCGATATTGCGCAATGTTGAAGTCCGCGATATCGTGGTCAACGACGAAGTTTTGTGGGTGGGTACCGACGGAAAAGGGATTTGGCGTGGCAACGAACAAGGAATAGGGCTGTGGATTGCGAAGGACCAGGGCTTAAGCAACAATCGAATACGTTCGCTTAGATTTGATAAACTGGATCGGCTGTGGATCACAACAACCGATGGTGTATTATTGCTTTCTTCTCGTTATACGTCGATAGACAAACGTATGGGAGGTGATTTATACACGGGATTACGCGCTTCCAAAACTGGTGATCTCTGGGTTTGTGGTGCTGAGGGTTTGTTTCGTTTTGCGGACAATACATGGTTGAAGATAGATGATTTGCCAGCGGGAGTTGTGCTTTCCATGATTGAGGATAACGATGGAAATATTTGCATTGGTGGTGAATTTGGATTGCTGATTTACAGTGCAGAGGGTACGAAGCGTTGTCATTGGAAAGACAATCTTCCCGATCCGTTTGTGACTTCTATCTTGGATGATGAAAACTCATTACTAATAGGCACTGCTTCGGGGATTTTACGCTTAGAAAAACGCTATACGGGAAACCCTTCATACAAGGTCTTGTATCAAGAAGGCGTTTCATCCTTGAAAATGCATGCAGGCGAACTTTACGCGCTTACTTATGCAAGCGGGATTTTAGTATTTAAAGACTCAGAGCTTGTACGAACCATAAACACTTTTAATGGAGTCCAAAGCAGTGAGGTTTTTATCAACGCAATTAGTTTCGATAAATTTAATCGATTGTGGGTGGCTACGGATAATCGCGGCGGACTCATGTTTGATGGACAGACTTGGTCAAAGGTTTTTGACGACGAACAAGCAGTCTACTCTTGGTATCATTCTAAAAGTGGGGATGTTTTTGCGGTTATGGAAGATGAGGTTCGAATCGTAAGTAGCGAGAAGTTCGGTGAGGAGGTTAAGCTCAGCTGGTTTACAAGTTTTTCTTTAGGACGAAATGCCCGAACATTTCCCTTTGCCGATGATGGACGAGTCATATTTTTTACCGGAACTGATGGTGTATTGAGCGTAGAATTGCCCGAAACACTTGAGGATCCTAAAGTTTTGATTGCGGGCATTTACCGTATGGATTTATACTTTGACGTGCATACTGCCTGGGTGGAAAAAGCTCAGACGGTTCACAATTTCAGTGGAGTACCGTCTTTAGTTAACCTTCATCACCGCGAAAATTATTTACGATTTGCCTTCGGTGCCGTAAACGCTCCACTCAAAAATGCTGGGGTTGATTTTCGCTACCGTATGCGTCAACTTGATCCAGAGTGGATTTATCCGAGTAATCTGGTCGAGGCTGTTTACACCAATCTCGCTCCTGGTCGGTATACTTTTGAGGTTGAAGTTCGGTATTTAGGCAGTCCGTGGACTTCAGGGAATTCCATAGACATTGTCATTAAGGCACCTTGGTATCAGACTTGGTGGTTTTATATTTTCCTAGTTATCGCCTCAGTTAGTTTGGTGGTCGGTGTTGTACAGTACAGGAGTAGGCAGGCAGAGGAGCGTGCGCGTTTGGAAAAGGCCGTGTTGGAAAACGAAAGAAGCGCCATGCGTTCGCAGATCAACCCGCATTTTTTATTCAATGCGCTGGAGTCTATCGGTAGTTTTGTGATGAAAAATGACGTTAAATCAACCATGAAATACCTCAACAGCTTTACCAAGCTCATGCGGTTGACGCTCGAAGCGGGAGGAGATACGGGGCATCCGGTAGAAAGCGAGATCGCCTTATTGCGTTCGTATGTTGAATTGGAGCAGCTGCGTTTTGGACACAAGTTTGAGGTTGAATTTGAGGTTGATGAAGAAATTGACTATGACATTTCCATTCCTCCAATGTTGGTTCAAGTTCACGTGGAAAACGCAATTTTACACGGATTGAGGCATTTGGAGACACGCAAGGGATTGTTGCAAATACGATTTAAAATATTAGATGAGCGACTCGTGGTTGAGGTTGAAGACAACGGAGTGGGTAGAAGCTTCCACAATCAGGCGCAAAAAAAGAAGGGGCATCGTTCGATGGCTCTCGAAATTAATCGTAGACGCATGGAACTCTTATCTAAATCATTTGGTCATGATTTTTCACTAAATATTTCCGACCTTTACGACGGTGAAGCCAACTCAAGCGGCACCAAAGTGAGCATTTCATTACCCATTATTTATCTCGATTCCCTATGATACAGGCGTTATTAGTAGACGATGAGGCTCCCGCACGTGAGAGTCTCGAAAAAAAACTCGAGCTTTTCTGCCCGGAGGTTAGTATTATTGGACAAGCATCTTCTTTAAAAGAAGCCATCACTGTATTGGAAGACGACTGGCCACAGTTGATTTTTCTGGATATTGATTTGGGTCAAACCTCAGGCTTCGATCTCCTGGAGCAACTACCTTCATTGGCAGATGACCGAGCTTTACCGGAGGTTATTTTTATTACGGCTCATGATGAATACGCCATTCGTGCCATAAAATTTTCGGCACTGGATTATGTTTTAAAACCCATTGATACGGAGGAGTTGGTAAAAGCTATTCGTAAGTTTCAAGAAAAACACGACCAAAAACCACTCGGCAATTCGTACGACGTACTGCTGGAGAATTTACGTAGTGTAAATAGCGGACCACGCCGTATTATGATTCCTGCTGGTGATGGTTTACAGATTTTAAAAGTTAGCGATATTGTACGCTGCGAGTCGAGTAGCAATTACACCTACTTTTATCTTAACGACGGAACACGACTCATGGCCTCAAAAACTTTGAAAGAGTTTGATATGCTTTTATCGCCTTACTCATTTGAGCGAATTCATAAATCACATTTGGTAAACTTGAATTACGCTGTTCGCTACGTAACGAGTGATGGTGGTTATTTGGTGTTGGAAGACGGAAGCAATATCCCCGTTGCCAATCGTAAAAAAGAACGATTGATGCGACTCTTCAAAGGAAAATAGATTTGCTTATACATAGAGCTTGTGCATAACGCCGTCATCGGACTTTATAGACAGTCACTAATATAGTCTGTTTATAAAGTAAAAGTGACTAGGCTAGAAAGTTCGAGGACAAGGCTTGCAAAACCTGAAATTTAAAGGAGTTTACCCATGTAAATGACTTTAATTTCAGGTGAGCATAACGCCGTCATCGGACTTTATAGACAGTCACTAATATAGTCGTACCTTTGCGGTTCTTAATACATACTATGAACCACAAAGCAGGATTTATAAACATCATCGGACGCCCTAATGTAGGGAAGTCCACTTTGATGAACGCCTTACTAGGCCAAAACTTAAGTGTTACCAATCCAAAAGCTCAGACGACTCGACACCGGATTTTGGGCATTCTCAATGAGGAGAATTACCAAATGGTGTTTTCCGATACTCCGGGAATCATTACTCCCGCTTACGAGATGCAGGAAACGATGATGGGGTTTGTCAATGAAGCCTTGGAAGACGCCGATATTTTGTGCGTAATGGTGGAGTTAGGCAAGCCCAATCCTTTCGATGAATCTTTTATTTCGAAGGTTCAGGCAGCCGATATTCCAGTTCTTTTAATCATGAATAAAATTGATTTGGGAAATCAAGAGATTCTTGAGCGCGCACATGCTGAATGGGCTTCCGTTTTTCCAAAAGCAGAAATATGGAGCATTAGCGCTACGGCGCAATTCAACATTGTGGAACTCAAAAATCGCTTTTTGGAGCTACTGCCCGAGAGTCCGCCATATTACGATAAGGAGACCCTAACCGATAAGAGCGAACGATTCTTCTGTGAAGAAATTGTTCGGGAAAAGATTCTTCGATACTACGACAAAGAAATTCCTTATGCGGTTCAAGCTATTGTTGAGGAGTTTAAGGAGGAAGAGGAAATCATTCGTATTCGCATGACGATTTACGTAGAAAGAGATTCTCAAAAAAACATCATTATCGGAAAAGGAGGGGAGGGGATTAAGCGTGTAGCCACGGCATCAAGGTTAGAAATGGAGAAATTTTTCAATAAGAAAATATTCCTCGACACTTTTGTTAAGGTAGCTAAAAATTGGCGTCGAGATTCTTTAAAATTAAAACGCTTCGGTTATTGATCAAGAGGCTGAAGTAAGCATCAGCTAAGTTTTAGAACTACTTGTTCGATTTGTAACATAAAAAAACCCGGTGTATTTTCTACACCGGGTTTTTTTAATGTGTTAAGCCAATCGGCTATTTAGATTGACGGTAAGGTCTAAAGCTTTTTTGTCTAGGCTGCTTGCTCGACTTACGACGACGAAGGTCGCTTTGCATACCGAGGCGATCCATTGCGCAACGGAAGCCAATGTAGTCGGTAGATTGTTCTTGCTCGAGGAAGCGACGGGTACCAGGACTTACCCAGTACTGACGATCTTTCCAGCTACCTCCTTTGTATACACGAACGGTATTACCGATTAAGGTAGTCTCCCCGTGCGCATACATGTACGGCTCGCCGTCTTCCGGCTCGCTGTCGTAGAAGATACTACTTTCACGGTCTCCATCGATGTAATCGCGATAGTCTGATTGCTGGTAGTTGCGACGAGTTAGGTTTTCTTCCTCGGTAACATTACGCTTCGGTAGTTGACCAGGCAGACGGACAATTTTACCATCCTCATCTGTTTGAGGTTCGATAAGCATTTCCAATGCACCGGCACCTTGATAGTCTTGATCCCAAGTCTCAAACTCGTTTCCACGGAATGCACGGAAGTCAGACATATCTTCGTGGTTAAGTGGGCGATAAACATCCATTACCCATTCGGAAACGTTTCCATCCATGTCGTAAAGACCAAAAGAGTTAGGAGGGTAGAACATCACTTGCATGGTAATATCAGCTTGGTCATTCAACCAGCCACCGAGACCCATGTTGTCACCACGACCTCTTTTAAAGTTACCAAGCATATCACCCTGAGCTCTTCCTTTACCTTGTCGCATGGCGTTGGAGTTCCAAGTATATTTGTTACCGTCGGTTAGACGCTCAAACTCGCGGTTTCCAATGTTACCGTAGGCGGCATATTCCCACTCAGCTTCTGTTGGGAGTCTGTATTTAGGCAATAAAATACCGTCTTCGATACGTGCTGGACGTCCTTCTTTACCGGC
>REDE01000178.1 GCA_007693635.1 Flavobacteriales bacterium
GTGTGTTTAATTATTGGTAAGCGCATCGATCATTTCTGTTAAAATTTCACTTTTACTTCCTGCCTGTTGACGTAATAAACTTCCGTTGGAAAACGCCGCAAAGGTAGGGAGATTATTTACCTCCGCCATTCCGCGCGATTCAGGAAACTTCTCAGCATCGACATAAACAAAAGCTATGGATTCATTTTCACCAGCCAAACGCTTAAATTTTGGTTTTATCAAACGACAGTTACCACACCAGGTGGCGCCGTATTGCACTAAGACTTTGTCGTTATCTTTTACAACCTGCTGTAAATTATCTTCGGTAAGTTCGATCATGATTTTTGGGGTATTTGATTATGGTGCAAAAGTATGATGATTGAGTCATTGAATCTGCAAAATATCGCGGACAACAATTGTTTAATCGATAAAATCTATCGTAAACGACTATCGGAACGAATTCCGTTGGGTTCGATGTATCGCTTTTCAACAGCCTCATCGGCGCGTGGTGTTCTCACGTGTAAAATCCTGCCAGTAAATCGTAAGTCAACGCCCGCTAAACTATGATTAAAGTCTACAACAATTGCGTGTTCTAAAACCTCCACAACTCTGCCAACGCGCACATCCTCTTCAAACTGCAATTGCAAATGATCACCTCGCTCGTAAATTCGATTGGGAAAATGCTCAGAATCGGGAAGTGCGTTTAAAGGAATCTCACGAATCATAGACGGGGAAAGCAGTCCGTAAGCGTCTTTGGCGGGAAGCACAAAATCAAAATGACTTCCCTCAGTAAGTCCGAGCAAATGATCTTCAAAGGCGGGCAACATGGCACCAGAGCCGTAATAAAACTTCAGTGGCCATTGCTCGGTCATACTTTCAATGACTTCTTCATTGGCATTGCGAAGCACATAAGACATTTCTACAATGCAATGGGGTTCAATATGTTTTTGTGTTGATTCCATAATCGTTGTTGATTTTTAATTAAACACCCTATGCGGCGAGATAGTTTAAAGAAGCACGATATCAAGCAGTGGATTAGATCAGCAATATGCTCCTCAGTTTTCTCCACAAAAATTCCGCATCTTCCCGCCAGTGGTAGCGGGCAGCATACAGCAGATTGAGGTTAGATCGCAAATGATTTTTATTTACTGACGAAAGCTCATCGCCCACTTCAAAAATACCGGGCGGTATTGCCGGAAGTGAGGCGCCAGAGTTGGAGGAAAAGCCCACCCAAGTGTTTTTCTTAAAAAGCACCCTCAGGGCCGATTTTAAAATAAATACCGGCTGTTTGAACAGTAGTAAAGTCACGGGAAAAAACAACAATAAAATCAATGAAGCAAATACGTCGAACATGCGTTTTTGTCTGCGATACAGTGGCAAAAAGAGTCCGCGCACTTCCCTAGCATAGAGATCCCCTTGCTGATGGATGCTATTTGAACCAATAATGAAGTGTGCATCCGGAGGAAGAATTTTGATCTCAACCCCAAAACGCATGAGGCCATCCATACGATTGATGATTTCCTCAACCGAAAGATCTTTGCTGCAGAAGATGATTTCGTTGGGGCGATACACAGACATCAAGTCCTCCAAATCTTCCCAGCGTCCAATTGCCGTATTCACTTTTTTGTCGGCCATCACCTCCGATCCAACAGCCACTTCATCAGATCCACGACCCTTCTGTAAGCTGATTTCCTCGACAGGTATCCAGCCAATAAAAGCGTTTGGGAGCCCCCCTTCACGGATAATGTTGGTTGTACGTTTGGCTTCTTCGCTATTTCCCACGACAAAAAATCGCTTTTCTGCATCGGGTTTTTGAAAAAATTTACCGCCACTGAACCAATCGAAAAACAAGCGATTCACGGTGAATACAAAAGCTGTCCAAACCGCTCCTAAGAGAATTAATGCCCGTGAAAAACGCCATGACTCACTGAGCAGAGCATAGGCAATAAGCAAAATAACTGTCCCGATGGCCACCCCGCGAATGGCGGTGGTCTTTTTCATGGGTTTGTCATAACCTCCTTGAAGATACGTGGTAAGCATCCACAATAGTATATAACTCGGGATAATGTAATAGGTGAAAACATCTGGATATTCGCCCCCTTCCACGAATCGATGGTTGCGCTCCCAGTACGTTTTCATATAGTACAAACCGGAAAAAGCCAGTCCGCCATCAAGCAGAAATAAGCCCAGCTTCTTGATGATTCGACTCAATCCCGCCAACAAACCTCTCAGGAAAATACCCATTTGAATAAACAGCACGTAAAAGCCGGCTTTACTTCCCGTGAAGTGCTTCCGGGCAAAAATGGCCATGGCCTTATAAAAGACGTATACGTAGTTCAGACTCCCCTTTTTGGTGCTTTCTCCCTTGTAGTGGATAATTTGACTATCTGCCAAATAATGATTGGTATAACCACCCTTTTGAATTCGATAACTCAAGTCAATATCTTCGCCGTACATGAAAAAATCCTCATCGAGCAGTCCCACTTCATCCAAAACCTTGCGCGGTATCATCATGTAGGCCCCAGCCAACACGTCGACCTCACAGTTTTCTTTATTGCTTAAATGTCCCATGTAATACCTAGCGAGAATACGGTTGTTGGGGAACATTGCCGTGAGACCAATGATTTTGCAAAAGGCTACCCAAGGACTTGGAAAGCCTCGTTTAGATTCCGGAAGGTAATTTCCCCTGCCATCAACCATTTTAATTCCCAATCCTCCCGCTTGAGGGTTGGCCGCAAAAAATGCCAAACTCGCGGAAAAAGTATCTTCTTGAACGAGTGTATCCGGATTAAGCAGAAGAACATACTTTCCCTTAGAAACCCGAATAGCTTGATTATTGGCTTTTGAAAAACCCACATTATCAGCATTGACAATGCGGTGTACGTGAGGAAACTGGCTGGCAACCATCTCCATACTCCCGTCGGTTGAGGCATTATCAACTACGAATATCTCTGCTTCTATACCTTGGACAGCAGCATCTACTGAGCGCAAACACTGCTCAAGAAAATAGCGCACGTTATAATTTACAATGATGATAGAAAGCTCCATGCTTAGACAAGACTAGATTCGTAGAGATCCCTGACAATACCGTCGGACAAACCAATTTTCGGAACATATATTCTTTCCACTTCCGACCACTGCATGGCTTTTATAAAAATACGTTGAGCGTGGGTGATGACGTCGGCGCGGTCGGTATTTAAACCCAGGCGAACTACCAATTCGTCTTGGGTAAACCTCGACAAAAAATCGTGTTGCTGCTCGAGATACTCTAAGGACAATGCACTTCCGGAAGGCTTACCTGCCATTTTTAGCGTTCGGTTGATGTTGCCCCCGCTACCCACCATTACCGGTTTAACCAAACCATCAGCATTGGCAAAAATCCAATCACGCATTTCATTCCATCGTTGATTTTCAACTTTACCTGAAAGCAATCGTACTGTTCCGATATCGAAAGAATGTGCTTGATTTCGACTGCCGTTGCGAAAAACGGTAATTTCAGTGCTGCCTCCTCCCACATCAACGTAGAGAAAATCTCTGCCTTCACTGATCAAATTCCGTAAAAAATCGTTGGCTAAAATTAAGCGAGCTTCCTCTTGACCATCAATGATCTCAATGTCAATTCCGGTTTGCTCGCGAATAACACTGCGCACCTTATCCCCATTTTTAGCATCACGCATGGCACTGGTGGCACAAGCTCGATAGTTTGCTACCT
The DNA here is from genome assembly GCA_007693635.1 of Flavobacteriales bacterium. GTDB lineage: Bacteria > Bacteroidota > Bacteroidia > Flavobacteriales > Schleiferiaceae > CSBr16-58. The sequence continues at coordinate 3,692 of REDE01000178.1, forward strand.
CGTGAACCTTCATAATTCCCGCATAGGCGTGCATGGCTGAAAGCAACTTTTCTTCCGTAATTTTAGATATTTTTCCCTTTACAAAACTGTCTACACCCAACCGAATGGGTAAGCGCACAAGCTGACTCTTGCGAATATGCGTCTCGCGTTGATAGCGTATAACATTAGAAATCAAAAGTCTAATCGAGTTCGATCCGATATCTATCGCCGCTAACTTGGATATTTGCATGGGAAAATTCTGTTTACCGTCAAAGGTAACCTGAAATATCTAATTCGCAAGGCTAAAAATAAAATGATGACTTCTGAGGTGGAAAGCCGCATTTCTTGTTTACTTTTACAGAAAAAAAGATGGAAATTGTAATGACGGGTGGAAGCTCAGGATTGGGAGCCGAAGCTTTATCTAACTTTTTAAATCAAGGGCATAAGGTCATCTTACTCGCTCGCAATCCGGAAAAATTAAACGTAAAGCACGATCATCTCAGAGTCATTAAAGCCGACCTTAATAGTTTGCAAAGCATAAGACATGCTGCAGATGAGATTATCAAAACCCAGTCTTCAATTGATGTTTTGATAAATAATGCCGGAATTTGGAATTTTGACTTTCAGGAATCCGAAGATGGAATTGAGCAAACCTTCCACGTAAACGTCGTAGCGCCTATTTTTCTCACTCAGCTTTTACTTCCTATTTTAAAAAACGCAGCGCACCCCAAGGTGATTACTACAGCTTCTGGGCTGCATCAAGGGAGTATTCATTTTGAAGATATTCAATACCGAAACCGTTTTAGCGGATTCAAATCCTACCGACAGTCGAAGCTTTGTGTGATTGTATGGACTAGGTATATGGCTAGAAAAGAAAAAGAGGTGTTTTGGGCGACACAGCATCCTGGTTTAGTCGATACTAAATTGGTGCGCTCCGGCGGTTTTTTTGCTCAATGGTTTTTTCGATGGTTTGGAAAATCCCCGGAAAAAGGGGCAAAAACACTGGTCTACCTAGTCAATGAGAATATTGAAAAACTCAAAACTGGCGAATTTTATAAAAATGAAAAAGTTGCAAAAACCGACACCTTAGCCAGTTACGACCTTCGAAATGCACCCAAAATCATCGAGATTGTCAATCAAATTACGAAATCATAAACTTGGTCAAGCATTCTTTTTATGCGTAAAAAAGTTTTACTATTTATCCCTCAAGGAACCGAAGAGTTAGAATTAAGTGCCTTCACCGACGTCATGGGTTGGAGCAGAATTCACGCTAAGGTGCCAATCGATTTAATTACCACGTCTTTCCATTCAGAAGTACAGTGCGCATGGAATTTACGCGTTCTTCCGGAGTTGGCATTTGAGGACGTTGATGTACTTGACTTCGACGCGCTGGCCATACCGGGAGGATTTGAGTCGAAAGGGTACTACCAAGATATTTATCGCGAGGAGTTTTCCGAACTTATTCGAGCCTTTTTTCTTGCAAAGAAGCCCATCGCGGCAATATGCGTGGCGGCATTGGCTTTAGGAAAATCGGGGATTTTGCAAGGAATACCCTCTACAACTTACGACTTGGAAGGTGGCCGCCAAGAGCAACTCGCTGCTTTTGGAGGAAAAATACAAACACAGAGAATTGTTGTGCACCAAAACATCATTACCTCAACAGGCCCCTCTACGGCCTTGGATGTTGCATTTAAACTCTTGGAAATACTAAGCGACAAAGAAAATGTAGCGCTCGTGAAAAAGTACATGCGCTTTTAGATGTGGTGAAAATGACTGACTCAAAAATGCGTGTGATTTTAAATATTCATACCCAACAAAAACACTTTTAATCAACTACTGTTATCTAGCCATGTTATACTCTTTTGTTCCGTACATCGAACCCCATAAGACGAACTTCGACAAGTTGTTTTCCGTCTTTCGAGAGTTGATCTTATACACCTCGGGAGATGTTGACGAGGCTTTGGAGTGGCTTGAAGAACTCAACAATCAATACCAAATTGCTGAGCCTGAATACAGCATGGATGATTTTGTTGAGGAACTCAAAAAAAGGGGTTTTTTAAGGGAAGAAATACCCACACCGGGCGGTCTGTCGAAGTCCGTAATCTCCGAAAAAACAGAGCGACTGCTGCGCCGGCACGCTATGGAAAAAATCTTTGGCAAGCTCAAGAAGTCTGGCCGAGGCAACCATCGCACTTCCTACAGTGGAGCTGGTGGCGATGAAGCCGACGGAACCCGACCCTATCGGTTTGGTGATGCGCCGGAGCAAATAGACATGCAAAGGAGTCTTCATAATGCAATGGTTCGCGGTGGTGTGGAACAACCCGGACTCTTATCGCAAGATTTGGAAGTTAGAGATCGCTATCACCAGTCGAGCGTGGCTACAGTGCTTATGATCGATATTAGTCATAGTATGATTCTCTACGGAGAGGATCGAATTACTCCTGCCAAACAAGTTGCCCTAGCGCTAAGTGAACTCATCACCACCAGATACCCCAAAGATGCACTAGACATTATCGTATTTGGCAACGATGCCTGGCCTGTTTCCCTTCGTGAACTTCCCTATTTACAGGTCGGACCCTACCACACCAATACTGTGGCCGGCTTAGAATTGGCGATGAACATTCTTTCTAGAAAACGAAATTCCAACAAACAAATCATGATGATTACCGATGGTAAGCCATCATGTCTTAAAGAAGCCGACGGAACGTACTATAAAAATAGTGTTGGTCTCGACGAGTACATAGTTTCCAAATGCCTACACAAGGCCGTAGAATGCAAGAAAATGGGAATTCCCATTACCACATTCATGATTGCCAAAGACCCATATTTAATGCAATTTATTGATCAGTTTAGCAAAGTAAATGGAGGCAGGGCCCTATTTACGGGTCTAAACGGATTGGGAGAAATATTATTTCACGATTACGAAAACAATCGCAAACGAAAAAACTCATGATAAACACCACAATTCAAACATTAGGAGAACTCAAGAAATCTGGATACATCAGCAAGAGAGTAAAAGACGAAATTAGGGATAACCTCATTTTGAAGATCCAACGAAATGAGGTGCTTTTTTCCGATATTCACGGATACAAGCACACTGTTGAACCACAAATAATTCGTGCTTTATTGGCCGGACACAACATCAATTTTCTCGGACTAAGGGGTCAGGGAAAAACGCGTATGGCCCGTCATATGACTCATTTCTTAGACGAGTACATTCCCGCTATTGATGGCTGTGAGATCATGGAAGATCCCCTTGCACCCATTACCCGCCAGGGAAGAGATATGCTTTCAGAATATGGTGATTCTTTGCCTATCCGTTGGATTCACCGCAGTGAACGGTTTTTCGAAAAATTAGCTACGCCAGACGTATCCATTGCCGATTTAATTGGCGACATAGACCCGATAAAAGCCGCCAACGAGCGATTGAGTTATTCCGATGAACGCGTTATTCACTTCGGAATGATTCCCCGCGCGCACCGCTGCATATTTGTCATCAATGAACTTCCAGATTTACAACCCAGAATACAAGTTGCGCTTTTCAATGCCCTTGAAGAAGGCGATGTTCAAATACGTGGTTTTAAGCTCCGAATGAATTTGGATACCCATTTTGTGTTTACCGCCAATCCGGAAGATTATACCCAGCGAGGCAGCATCGTCACCCCGCTCAAGGACCGAATAGGATCCCAGATATTCACCCATTATCCCGACGAAGAATCTTCCGAAAAGATTTATCAACAAGAGATGAAGCAATATCAGCCGCAACGTGCCGGCTGGACAGAAGCCGTGAATGAAACCTTAAACGCGATTATTTTTCTAGCACGCAAAAGTGAGTTTATTGATCAAAAAAGCGGGGTTTCTGTCCGCTTAGGAATTACCGCCCGTGAACTACTTCACGCGGCCGCAGAAGAGCGCTGTTTAATCAACTCTCAGGAACTCACGGCGTATCGACCCGTAGATTTTATGGCCATTATTCCTGCGGTACTAGGCAAAGTGGAGTTGGTATATGAAGGCGAACAGATGGGTGCCGAAGGCGTTGCCGAAGACTTAATTTACGCCGCACTTCACCGCGTCTTAGAAATATTTGAACTTCCTTCGATGGAAAAAATTAAGTCCACCGACGAGACTCATCCGTACAACAAAGTAGTACGATGGTTTGAAGGCAATCAAGAAATCCAGCTCGATTCCTTATCGGACGACAAAATGTATCGAGACACACTTAACGGCATTCCGTCACTATACGATTTAATAGCGAAAGTTGAACCTGAAAATCAAGAAGACCAGTACTTTTTAATGGAAGCAGTTCTTTGGGCGTTGTGCTACCGCAACCGACTAAGTCGTGAAGTCCAAGACGGGAAAATCATCTTTTTCGACACCCTTTCAGGGTATTTGAATTAAGGCTCTGGGGGTATGGTATTTTTTGATTAAACAAACATTTAACCACTATCATCCTACTCCGGATAACACAAATAATATTTCCTAAAAGTCCTACTAAACGCTTGGATATCCATAATATGTGCGTCGCGGGAAATAGGTGTAATCGACCCATCCTTTTCCAATAAATTAATGTCCGAAATTTCGGTATTGTACGCACGGTTTTCTATGGCACCGGAAAAGACAAAATAGCTTAAAGCTTCATCACTGAGATTGTGATTGATTTTAACGCGCTTGCGGATATCCTCGATGATTTCCACAGCGAATGGCTCGTCGCTCAATCTGACTTTCAACAAATCCCGATTGATAAGACGTTTGGACAGTGAAGACAAGATAGAATCAGAATGATAGACCCAGTCCTTGATGGCGGAAAGCACATCAATGTCGTCAAGTCTGGCATACATCTCTAAGGAGACCTGCTCAATACTCAAGCGATTGATTAACACGTATTGAAGCGCTGCGCTACAAGACACCTCTACCCCACGCTCGGAAAGCACTCGGGCTCGCTCAAGAATGCGAACCAATAAGTATTCCGCACTGAGAACCGTTTTATGTAAATACACCTGCCAATACATCAATCGGCGAGCAACCAAAAATTTCTCAATGGAATACACAGCCTTCGCGTCGACAACCAATTGGCCGTCCGCAACGTTCAACATGGAAATCAAGCGCTCTGTATTCACCATCCCCTCAGAAACACCAGTAAAAAAACTATCGCGACGCAAATAATCAAGACGGTCCATATCGAGTTGACTACTTACCAATTGATGCAAAAAAGGTTTGGAATACGTATTGGTAAAAACCTCAATCGCCAAACTCAATTTACCACTCATCTCATCATTCAATGCATGCATATAACGAAGAGACAATTCTTCGTGTCGCACATCAATTAAAGTATGCTCAAGCGTATGCGAAAATGGTCCATGCCCAATGTCGTGAAGTAGAATGGCTATCAATACCGCCTCGCACTCATCATCGGATATTGATACACCTTTACGGCGCAATACATCCAGCGCCAAACGAGTAATATGCGTTGCTCCAATTACGTGATGTAATCTATTGTGTGTTGCCCCAGGATACACCAAATAGGTCAAGGCTGTTTGCGAAATCCGTCGCAAGCGCTGCATCCAGGGGTGGTTGAGTAAACTAAAAACCGTACCAGCCGGAATTTGAACAAAACCATACACCGGGTCGTTCAGGGTCTTAAATTTTTGGTAAGAGTTGGGTGTCTTAGACATATCAAATATAGAGTTTGTTGTACCTTCGCAATATTATGGAAAAACCTAGAATATTATGGGTCGATGATGAAATCGATCTGTTAAAACCGCACATTCTCTTTATTTCGGAGAAAGGATACGACTTAGAAACCGCCACAAATGGCCACGATGCCCTCGATATGATTGAGGAAAAACGCTATGATTTAGTGTTTTTGGACGAAAACATGCCCGGCATATCCGGTCTTGAAACGCTTCAGCAAATTCGAGAAATGGATCAAAATCTTCCGGTGGTGATGGTCACCAAAAGTGAAGAAGAGCACATTATGGAAGATGCTATTGGCGCCCAAATCGCCGATTATCTCATCAAGCCGGTGAATCCAAACCAACTTTTGCTTAGCATAAAAAAGAATCTCGACAAGAATCGCTTGGTTAGCGAAAAGACAACCAGCAGCTATCAGCAAGAATTTCGCAAAATAGGCATGGAGCTCAACAATCTTCGCGACGTGGAGGATTGGGTAGAGATGTACAAAAAGCTCGTGTATTGGGAAATGGAACTCGACAAACTCGACGACGAGTCGATGAAAGAAATTCTGAGCATGCAAAAAAATGAGGCCAACGTCATCTTTGCTAAATTCATTGAAAAGAATTATCTTGACTGGATGCAAGGCGATGAGGACGGCCCTGTATTTTCACCCTCTATTTTCAAGAAAAACCTATTTCCTCTTCTAAAAACAGGAAAAAAGGTGATGGTGGTACTGATAGACAACCTCCGCTACGATCAATGGAAAGTGATACAGCCCATTTTCCAGCAATATTTCCGCATGCAAGAGGAAAAAATGTTCTTCTCAATTTTACCCACCGCCACGCAATATGCCAGAA
>REDE01000181.1 GCA_007693635.1 Flavobacteriales bacterium
TCGTATGTTTGCAATCGTTAAGCTAAATTCTCCGAATAATAGGGGGGCTTACCACCTCGCAACCAAAATTCTGCACCAATGAACAAATTAACCCCCATGCTGCTCGGTACTTGTCTACTACTGAGCAGTTGTAACGACGACGACATCTATTGCACGGAAGAATTTCGCGTAATAAGTATCGAGGTTGTAGGTGAGCCACTCACCGAGCATTACAGCATTCGTCAAAGCAACAGCGACACCATCCGACATAACGACGAAGGCGGTCAGACCTACACGGTACTGGACGATAACTACCTATCGCAATTGAAAAATCAGCAAGATACATTTCGTTTTCAAGGCTTCATCAACGATACCCTAAGAGTGGACGAATTGTTTGTCATCAAAGCCGACGAATGCCACGTTATTTACGTGAGTGGACGTAGGAGGGTTCAGTTGTAGGTAGATTGGAGTGTAAACTCAAAACCGAAGACAAAAAGTCTGAAAAATTAAAGGCAAGCAAAGCTACTCCTCCAGCAAATCCGGTCGGAGCGTTTTGGTACGTTCGTAGGCCTGATCTTCGCGCCAGGTTTCAATTGCCTTGAAATCGCCGCTCAGCAAAACATCTGGCACGGCATCGCCTTCATATTCTGCCGGACGTGTGTAAACGGGTGGCGCCAAAAGATTATCTTGAAAGGAATCAGTGAGGGCTGAAGTTTCATCGTTCAAAACACCGGGAAGCAACCGAATAATGGCGTCGCTTACCACTGCGGCGGCGAGTTCACCTCCACTCAGCACATAGTCGCCAATTGAAATCTCACGGGTAATAAATCTGTCGCGAACCCTTTGATCCACCCCCTTGTAGTGACCACAGAGAATGAGTATGTTCTTTTTCAAAGACAAATGATTGGCCGTCTTTTGATTAAATCGCTCACCATCGGGAGTCATGTAAATCACCTCGTCGTAGGAGCGTTCTTGTTGCAGTTTTTCAATACAGCGATGAATGGGTTCAATCATCATCACCATGCCCGCACCCCCACCGAACTGATAATCGTCGATTTGGTGGTGTTTGCCAATACCATATTCACGCAAATCATGAACCTGAACTTCGACTTTCCTCTTATTAATCGCACGTTGCAGAATACTGTCGGAAAACGGACTAACAAGCAGTTTGGGTAAAGCCGTGATGATGTCGATACGCATTAGGTTTTTTGTTTTTCCTTACGTGCTGCGGGAAAGAGCACATTATTGAGAATTAGTCGGTATCCCGGTGAGTTCGGATACATATTGAGATCTGTAGGTGGATCCCCTACCCGATGCTGATAATCTTCCGGGTCGTGACCCCCATAAAAGGTAAAGAATCCTTTTCCAACCTCACCGTGAATGTAGCGTACCTCACCGGCAGATTTATTTTCCCCGAGAATCACCACGTTAGGTTTGATCAAAGATTTACGAAAAGCAGTGGTTTGTCCCATAAAACCTTTGATAACTCGGGTGTGATTTTGAGTAAGCATTGCGGGCACTACATCCCATTTCGCCGAAAATTCAAAAAGTCCGAAGTAGTCGTTATCCGGTTTCACATTGCGGGTATTGGTCACGTCGATATCCGAATACTCGTATTCCATAGGATTTGTCACCAAGCTAAAGTTTCTAAACGCAAAAGTTCGGCTGTAATCGAGCTTTGAATTGTAGTTTGGCGTAGATGGGTCACCGTCGTACATAGACTCGCATATATCCAATCCGGCTGCGGCGAGGGCGATGTCGTAGGTATCGGTTGCCGAGCACATGGCAAAGGTAAATCCGCCGCCGACAGTAAATTCTTTGATACGCTCCACCACGGCCAATTTCATTTGACTCACCTTAGAAAAGCCCAGTTCGGCTGCCATGGTTTCCAGATCGCGTTTTTGTTTGATATACCAAGGTGCATTGCGGTAGGCGGCATAGAATTTTCCGTACTGACCGGTAAAATCCTCATGATGCAGATGGAGCCAATCGTAGCCGGAGAGTTCGTCGTTCAAAACCTCCTTATCGTACACAACGTCGTAGGGGATTTCAGCGTAGGTAAGCACCAGAGTAACCGCATCATCCCAGGGGGAGTTATGTGGCGGACTGTATACCGCGATTTTAGGGGCTTTTTCCAGTTTAACCGCCTCCATATTCGAAGCTGGATTGCTAATTTGCTCCAGGATAGAAGAGGCTTTAGAGGCGGAGATTTTTTCAAAAGACACACCTCGAACTCGGCATTCACGTTCAATTTCCGAATGTGCAGCAATCAAGAAGCTACCACCTCGGTAATTGAGTAGCCACTGAACTTCCTGCTGACGTTCCAGCACCCAAAAAGCAATTCCGTAAGCTTTAAGATGCTGACGCTGTGTGTTTTCATCCATAGGCACCAACAAGTAATCCGCTCGAATTGGAGTACTTTGAAGGAGAAATACCAGAATGCTAAAACACAAAATCGTCGTCCGGGGGCGTAGGAAGATTGTCTTTAAACCCGCTAAAATCATTTTGATCATCATTGTCATCATTTAAACGTGAGGGAATGATCATTTCATTTTGATCAAACTCCAAATCACTAAATTTGGCTAAGGCACCTTGGAATCGCAATCGCACATCCTCCAAGCTACCATTTCGGTGTTTCGCTATCACCAATTCGGCCTGACCTTCGCAAGGAGAACCATCTTCCCAATCGGTGAGTCCGTAATACTCCGGCCGATAAATAAACGATACGATATCCGCATCTTGTTCGATGGCACCCGATTCACGGAGATCAGAAAGTTGAGGGCGCTTACTGGCGTTCCCCCTTCCTTCTACCGAGCGGTTAACCTGCGAGAGTGCGATAACCGGCACATTGAGTTCCTTAGCAATTCCCTTGAGAGAACGGCTAATCATACTAATTTCTTGTTCGCGATTCCCCACCGATTTTTGACCACCCGCAGTCATTAGCTGCAAATAGTCGACAATAATAACACCAATATTGTATTGAGAGGCCAATCGTCGACATTTAGCTCGCAAATCGAATACCGAAATTGCCGGCGTGTCATCGATGAACAGAGGGGCTTGTTCGAGTTTTTTCACCTTCGTAACCAACTGATGCCACTCGCTATCACTAAGGTTACCTTTACGAAGTTTTTCTGAGGACAAGCCGGTTTCGCTCGAAATCAAGCGTTTGATCAACTGCACCGAAGACATTTCCAGGGAAAAGAAAGCCACGGGAATATTGAAGTCAATGGCCATATTACGCGCCATAGAGAGCGTTAATGCTGTTTTACCCATACCCGGACGAGCGGCGATGATAATCATATCTGACTTCTGCCACCCACCGGTAATTTTGTCTACCGCCGTAAAACCACTAGGGACTCCGCTAAGTCCCTCCTTCTTACTCATTTCCTCAATCTCTTTTATCGCTTCACGAACGAGATCTGCCGAGGTATCGTAATTCTTTTTAAGGGTACCATTCGCAATTTCGTAGAGATTTTGTTCGGCCTTATCGAGCAGTTCCAAAACGTCCGACTCCTCGTCAAAAGCGCTAGAAATGATATCGCCCGAAACGCGAATAAGTTCCCTCTGGATAAATTTTTCGACGATGACCCGCGCATGAAATTCAATATGTGCTGCCGAAGAAACCCGCTGCGAGAGATTTACTAGCGCGTAATCGCCTCCTATAACCTGAAATTTTCCATTTTTCTTCAGGTAATCGGATACCGTAAAAATGTCAATCGGCTGAGAGTCGGCAAACAATTGCTTAATCGCATCGAAGATTTCCGCGTGCGAATCTTTATAGAAAGCTTGTGGTTCAAGTATTTCAATTACCTCATTAATCGCGTTGCTATCAATCAACAAGGCGCCAATCACGGCCTCTTCCATATCCACAGCCTGCGGTGGGACTCTGCCTTCCGACAATTTGATTACGGCGGTGTTTTTGCTTTTTTCGTCTTTCGACTTAATTTTTTCGGCGTATTCCATAGTGCTTAACTGTTTCTTTTTCAAAACAGCCTTTAACTTTTATGTGTTATTTTTGGGGGATGGTAAAGGTCGTGAAAATATTTTTGTTGGTGATGATTTTTTCCAATTGTGGAAAAAAAACTTCTTCGTTCCCAGAAGTCAGTATCAATTCGCCTACCAGCGGGGCTGTATACCGACAATCTGAATTTATTCCTGTGCGCGCCCGGATTTCGCACGAGAATTTAAGGCGCTACCAGGTGAGTATTGTCTCTACCCAGGGATTGGGGCAATTTCTAACACGTGAAGGCACAGCTACTGGTCCAGACTTTCAACTGGCTATTGATATTGAGCTTGACCACCAAAATATGCCCGGAGGAAACTACCGCGTTCGCGTAACAGCCTATACCGACGATGACCAAGCCAGTGCGGAACAACCCATTACCTTTATACGAGCGCCTTTACAAAACGAGGGACTGGCCGTTATTTTTGATCAGGGGGCGACCTACGATGTGGGCTTTTTTCCCTTTGACGGACCGGCAAAACTCATCACCCAACAGCTGGGGCAAAAAGTCAAGGGCGCCATCGTTCAAGAACCCGGGGTATTAATCACCGCCCCCGAAGAATTCGGCGCAGCGCAGGTATTTGACGTTAAAACAGGCGATCTACTCTACACCATTCCGCGACAAGGGCCGTCGAACTTCCCCTATTTCACCAGCATTAGCGGATACACCAATCGCTACGTAGTGGCGAATTACCTCGGTTTTGTTGAAGTTCGTGAGGCCAACGGCAATGTGGTACACAACCTCGAATTAGATAATAATCTCATTGCCGAATTCGCCATTCGGGGCAATGATTTTTATTTTATGCAGATTGAAAACATACTCGACAAGCGACGTGAATGGGTTTTGTATAATCGTTTGGGGACTCGATTTGGGGAACGATTGACGGCCGATACTGCAATCATGGCCTTTTCCGTGCAGTTCGACGACTGGTGGGTTTTGTATAATGGTGTTAATGGTGCTGGATTTGATCGCTGGCGTGCGGGTACTGGCGCGAGAACCCCAATCAACGCAACCCTTTTTGGACGGGCATTAGATGCCGTACAAATTACGCCTACCCGTTATCTTATTGCAACTACACAAGGAGTATATGACCTGCAAACGCAGCAGTCGGGCGTTATTCCTCGAGGAGAACTCGGCAACGCCAAGAAAATCGCTTTTGATGCCCTACAAAATCGAATAGCGGTGTTAGACGAAAACGAAATCCGCGAATATCGGTTGAGTAATTTTCAACTCATACGCACCTTATCCCTTCCGTCGGGAGGCGTTTTTGTGGGCTACACCTATAAAAGAGAAGATTAAATTTTCGGTTAGGCTTTCAGAACGCCAAGATTTGCAAAAAGCGACAAGAAAATTTCTTTGCCATCCTCGTTACCTAAATGCTTATCAGCAGCGCGTTCTGGGTGAGGCATCATTCCAAAGACATTTCGCTGTTCGTTACAAACACCCGCAATATTGTTGAGAGAGCCATTGGGATTAGAATCTTCCGTGATAGCTCCTGTGGTGTCACAGTATCGGAAAATCACTTGGTTGTTATCTTCAATTTTCTGCAATTCATCATCGCCGATGTAGTAGCGTCCTTCTCCGTGAGCAATGGGGATTTGGTATGCTTTATCCTCCAAATCAGCATTGATTGCACTCGCGTTATTTGCCGGCTTGATGAACACATTTTTACAGATAAAGCGATGAGATGTATTGTGCAGCAGTGCGCCTGGCAGCAAACCTGCTTCACACAAGACCTGAAATCCGTTACAAATACCAATCACCCATCCTCCGTTTTTCGCAAATTCAACAACCGAATTCATAACCGGTGAAAAACGTGCAATGGCACCGCTGCGCAGGTAGTCGCCGTAAGAAAAGCCTCCGGGCAACACCACCATATCTACGTTCTTCAAATCAGCATCTTTATGCCACAGTTCAACAACCGTATGCCCCAAGATGGTTTCAAGAACGTACATCATGTCGCGATCACAATTTGATCCGGGAAAAACGATAACTCCGATATTCATGGAAAAGCGATTAAATCTAAATAAAATGGATTCGAAACAAAAGGGTAGAAATTTCAAAAACGAATTTCAAGGCCGCAAAGGTAAGAATCACAACAATAGAATTGACCATATTCAGGAGAGAATATTGCCGGTAAATGAATTACTATACCTCATCGAGTCCTCGGCGTAATCGCGGGTGTTGCTTGCGAAAAGCGGTGGGGGTAAAACCCGTATGATTTTTAAATTGCGTAGCGAAAATTTGCCCACTACTATATCCCAATAAATCGGCAATTTCCGAAACATTATGCTCGTCGTAGAGCAGGAGTTCCTTCGCGCGCTCTATTTTTTGCAAAACGATATAGTGTTCCAAGGTCATTCCTTCAACCGAGCTAAACAATTTACTCAAGCCACTGTAATCGCGATGAAAGGCCTCCGACATAATTACCGACCAAGTTTTAGACAGAGAAGCCTCCGGTTGACGAATTTTCTGGATGATTAAATTACGCATGGACTCCACCAAACGCTTATCCGCAGAAAGAATTTGCTCAAAACCCAATTTCTCCAAATCAGCAAAAAAGAGCTTTAATTCGGAATCTTCGACCTCTTCGGAAAGGAGTACAATTCCCAAACTCACCTCCTGGTAGGGGATGCCGTGATCTTGCAAAACTTTCTCCACCGCCATTGTACAGCGCTGACAGACCATATTTTTAATAAAAAGTACCGGTGCTTGATCACTCATAAACAGCTTATTGAAAAATTCATGCGAAAAGTCCAAAAGTATAAATAATTATCCTATTTTTGCCACCCGTTATAAAAAACGGATTTAACGAAGAATTACCCCAACGCAAGTCAAAAATAGATTCATTACATTCTATGGCAAAGAATAAAAAAAACCAAGAAGACGAGGTATTAATTGATGTAACAGCCCCCATTTCAAAAGCGGAGCAGTTTTTTGAAGAAAACAGAAACATCATCCTTGGAGCAGTTATAGGAGTCGTTGTAGTTGCTGCGGCCATCGTGGGATACAACAAATTGATTCTTGCGCCCAAAGAAAAATCTGCACAGTACGAACTGTATTTGGCACAAGACTTACTCGAAGTAGAAGATTTCAACGGCGCGCTTAATGGCGACGGCGAGGGAATTGGTTTATTGGCTATTACCTCGGAATATAGCGGCACCAAAGCCGGTAATTTGGCCCGTTATTACGCTGGGGTTTCCTACCTTAACCTTGGAGAATATACCGAAGCCATTCGCTATTTAGATAAATTTTCGACCAAAGACGAAATACTTTCAGTCATTTCTACCGGAGCGATTGGCGATGCCTTCATGGAGCTCAACCAGCCTAAAGAAGCACTTGAGTATTACGAAAAGGCCGTGCGCAAGAGCACCAATAATTTCGTTGTTCCGGTTTACCTTCAGCGTGCTGGTCAAGCAGCGATGAAAGTTGGTAACGACAAAAAAGCACTTCAGCATTTCAAGAGAATTACCGAGGATTTCCAGCAATCACAAGAAGCCAATGAGGCTAAGAAACTTGTGGCAATGTTAGAAGCTCGCCTCGCTAATTAGTGGCTGTCTATAAAGCCCGCCAACGGCATTAATGACCAGCTCTAATTAATTAATTTGGCTTTCCAAATGCATAAAATACAAAAGGTGAAGGCGGAATTCGTTCCACTTCGCCTTTTTTTATACCTAACAATATCATGGCAACAGCAGGAAAAAACTTATCCAACTTCAACGCTGATCAACTACCGTCCGTCGAAGGAATGGGGTTTGCGATCATCACCGCCGAATGGAACAACGACATTACATTCAATCTAGAAAAAGGTGCTATTGAGACCCTCCAAGAACTCGGTGTAAGCGAAAAAAATATTTTAGTGAAGCGCGTTCCCGGTAGTTTGGAACTCATTTTCGCTGCCAAACACATCGCGGAAACCTCCCACATCCCCAATGCAATCATCATCATTGGGTGTGTGATTCGTGGTGAAACAGCCCACTTCGACTATGTCTGCCAGTCGGTTTTTCATGGGCTGGCACTACTGAATACCCAACAGAATATACCGGTTATTGGCTGCGTACTCACCGACGATACGCGCGAGCAGTCCATAGCGCGCTCAGGAGGCATTCACGGCAACAAGGGAGTAGAAGCCGCTGTTGCTGCGGTGCAGATGGGACACCTCGCCATGCAACGATAAATTTTAATTATGACCTCGGAAATCACCAACTTTTTTTTGGTAGCAGTAACCAGCTTTTTTACCCTGATGAATCCACTAGGAATTATGCCTGTATTTATGGGCATGACATCGACCTTAGAACGAAAAGATCAGATCCGCACGGCGACCAAAGCCATGACGGTAGCCTTTTTTGCAATTTTGGGATTTGCCTTCACCGGTCAATTACTCTTTAGCTTTTTCGGCATTTCAGTTGATTCGTTTCGAGTCGTTGGTGGTATCCTGTTCTTTCTACTCGGTCAGGATATGCTGCAAGCCCGCCTTGGTAGATTCAAAATAGAAGATGACACAAGCGTCAGGAAATACATTGGAGACATATCCGTTACGCCCTTGGCCATTCCCATGATTTGCGGACCTGGAGTGATCACCAACTCGATTGTATTGATGGAAGATGCCCATACACCTCTTCTAAAAGGCACCTTAATCCTGGCGATTTTACTAATCAGTTTGATTAGTTTGGCCGTACTCATTGGTGCAACCAAAATATCCAAGTGGATGGGTGAAACCGGCACCAATATCATGATGCGCCTTATGGGTCTAATCGTAATGGTCATTGCGGTAGAGTTCTTCTTTAGCGGCCTCACCCCTATTCTACAGCGAATTTTCTTAGTTCAACATTAAACATTCATACAACAACAACGTTTTATTAGCTAATTTATCACCCTTAACACCTCAATTACAATGAAGAAATTTTTTCTACTCCCACTAGTTCTTTTCGGAACCTTAGTTTCCGCTCAGCAACTCCCCACTCCAAGTAGCTTAGCTGCAGTAGAGCAGCGCATCGGACTCACTGATATTCGCGTAGAATACCACCGTCCAAACGTCAACAAACGCGAAATTTTTGGCGCTATGGTTCCCATGAATCAAATATGGCGTACGGGTGCCAACAAAGCAACCTCCGTTCGTTTTTCGACGGAAGTCAATATATTAGACAACGTAATTCCTGCCGGAACGTATTCATTGTTCAGCGTGCCATCCAACGACAACTGGACCATCATTTTGAATACCGCCACCGAACTTTGGGGAACAGGCAACTACAAAGAGGAAAACGATGTTTTGCGCATTACGGTTCCGGTAGCTTCCACAACGCCCACCGAAAGTTTCAGCATCACTTTTGAAAACATCGCTCGTGCGAATGGAGAAATGTGTTTGAGTTGGGCCACCACCAAAGTTTGTATTCCCATTCAAGTAGATGTAGACGCCAAAGCCTTAGAGAACATCAAAGCAGCGGTAGCAGCAGAACCCGAAAACTGGAGTGTACTTCGTAACTCCGCAGCGTATTACATGGACAATGAAATCGACATGGCAAAGGCCCTTGCGTGGATGCAGAAGTCGGTAGAATTAAAAGGCGACAACTGGTACAGTTTATACCTCCTCGGTCGTGCCTATCACCTCAATGCAGATCGCAAAAATGCGGTTAAAACCGGAAAGAGCGCCTTGGAGCTTTACCGTGCTCAGATAAAAGAAAGCAACGCTCCGGCAACCTACGAGCCAATGCTCACCGAAGCCATTGAAACTTGGGGCAAGAAAAAATAAGTCCACATTCAGCAACGAAAATAGAACCCCGACACGCCATGTGTCGGGTTTTTTTGTTATGGATAGCCTTGGAATCTCGGGATACTTAGGTCGGGTTTTTAAGACGTCAAATGCTTTGATGAAGTTTTTCAACCTAGACCTTCATATTCACCCACTACCCTATTCATCCCTATCAGCCGCGCCCGCGATTGCAGCGGAAAGCCCGCAGGACAAAACGCCAGTGGACGCCAGGCGCCAAGAGCGAGGTAGGAGCTCCTTGGCGACTGCTGCGGACACGGCGATTTTGGCCGAGGACTTGCAGCGGAAAGCGCGTTAAGGCGCCCTAAAAAAATTATAGAACGGAAAAATTAT
>REDE01000095.1 GCA_007693635.1 Flavobacteriales bacterium
ATCCTGAACTTCTAGGAGATCTTCCGGAAAGACGGATGTCACATCACGCCCTACTATATTAGGCAACAAATCTAGGGCAACTAAAGTCTCGGAAATTGCCCCTCCTAATGAAACGATACGGTGTGTATCGTTTTGCTTTGCTTCGGGTCCGGAACACGCTGCGATTACGAAAATGGTGAAAAACAAAATCATCGCACCGAGCTTACTTAATTTTTCTTTGCTTGGACAAATTGCTATCTTCATTCGTTCAGGTCGTTTATTTTTTTTACGGGAATTTAGTAGGACTTGAAAAGCTGCACCTCAAAGCTGAAACACCCAGTATTAATCCCTATCCTTTGAAGTCCATTAAAATCAAGGTTACAGTCCATGAGATTTATTGTTATTTAGACTAATTATAGATTGCAAAAGTAGCGTGTGAGAAAAACAGTATGACTACTGAGACTAATAAAAAAGCATCACTAGAACTAGTGATTATGGTTGAATAAACGATAGTCGTATTGCTTTAACCACTAGTTCAACGGGAGATTTCACCTCAAATTTCTTCAAGAGTGCCTTTCGATGTGAGTTTATGGTATGGTGACTAAGAAAAAGTCGATCGGCTATTTCGTGTGTTTTCAAACCCTCAGCGATGCAGGATAAAATTTGCATCTCGCGATCGCTCAAGTCCACCAAATCGTAATCCTCACTTGAGGCGTTAGATAGCAAACTTCCACAAACGAACGGACGGTTTCTCAAAAGGCATTTCCACGCAAATTGAATCTCGTCATACGCACAATCTACATCCAAAAGCGCCCGAGGATTTCCCGGAAATAAATCGACCTCAACTTTAAGACCTTTTGGTAAAATAATCATCCAAGGGAGGTTATCTAAAGCCTCGAATTTTTTTAATTCCCCGAATAATTGATAGGAAGTAATGACTCCGTGAAAAGTCTCATTTTGGTGTAATATAGACGAATCAAAATTCACAAATCGGTAGTCAGGGAAGGCGGATAATAAGATCTGCTTTACCCCAGTGCGCATAATTTCATTTTCGATAGCGATAAGTATGACCATCTTATTAGGTATTTTATAATCACTCGAACAATCCGGTAAACCACAATAAAATCGAGTTACGCAAACCAGCACCTCAGATTTTTCAGATTGCCATTGTGATGATTTCTCAATTATTTAAAATTATTCTAAACTGCAAAAATCCAACAAAAAACCTGTGAAAAAAAACTTATTTGTAATCTTTCTAAACAATCACTAGAAGTAGTATGAAAATCGAATCTGGTGGTCATGGATTTTAATTCGCAAAAATGAACTTGAAATTTCCTAAATCCCCCCATTCGGAGTAATTTTGCGGACTATGGCAGAAATTCAGGAAATCAAGCAACGCATCGAAGACCTCAAGCGCTACCTCAGCATTGAGGCGAAGCGTGTGGAATTAATCAATGAGGAGGAGAAAACCGCAGCGCCCGGTTTTTGGGACGACCCCAAGAAGGCCGAGCTGATTATGCGGCACATCCGAGAATTGAAGTTTTGGGTAGAAGGCTATGAGGAAGTCAGTAGATTGTATGATGAATACATTAATGCGGAAGAATTTTTTCGTGAAGGATTGCTGGAAGAGTCGGAGCTGACTTCCATGCGCAAGTCGTGCATCGATAAGCTTGAAGATTTAGAGTTTCGCAATATGCTTTCCGGAGAGGAGGATGCGCTTAGCGCCGTATTACAAATCACTGCGGGCGCGGGTGGCACCGAGAGTTGTGATTGGGCAGAAATGTTGATGCGCATGTACATTCGCTGGGGTGAAAGAAAAAAACACAAAGTACGGGAACTTGCCTATTTGCCTGGTGACGTTGCCGGAGTAAAAGGTGTGACTCTGGAAATTGAGGGCGATTTTGTATTTGGTAATCTCAAAGGGGAAAATGGAGTGCACCGATTGGTGCGCATCTCGCCCTTCGACTCCAACGCCAAACGCCACACCTCCTTTGTTTCTGTGTACGTATATCCCCTGGTTGACGACCGTATTGAGATACACGTAAATCCTTCCGATATTGAATGGGACACCTTCCGTTCATCAGGTGCTGGTGGTCAGAACGTAAACAAAGTAGAAACTGGCGTACGCTTGCGCCACAAACCCTCAGGTATTGTCATCGAAAATACCGAAACCCGTTCACAGTTACAAAACCGAGAAAAAGCCATACAGCTTTTAAAATCCCAACTCTACGAGCGCGTTATTGAAGAACGGAACGCAAAACGTGCTGAAATCGAAGCTGGAAAGAAAAAAATTGAGTGGGGTTCACAAATTCGCAACTACGTTTTACATCCATATAAACTTGTGAAAGATGTCCGCACTGGGGTAGAATCAACCAATCCCGATGCGGTACTAGATGGAGAAATCGATGCCTTTTTAAAAGCGTTTTTAATGATGGAGGGGCAAGCCTCACAAACCGAAGTATAATGTCAGAATACACCATTTATCACAACCCTCGCTGCAGTAAAAGTCGAGAGGCGCTAAGTTATTTAGAAAACAATCAACTCAAATACAGAGTCGTGCGTTATTTGGATGAAGCTTTGACCTTCGAGGATTTACAGGAAGTATTAGATAAACTCGATATAGAGGCCATAGAGCTCGTTCGGACCAACGAGAAAATATGGAAAGAACAATTTGCCGATAAAGAGCTCGATGAAGACGAAATAATTTTCAGTATGTTGGAATACCCACAGCTTATCCAAAGACCCATCATTGTTCTCAATGATAGAGCTGTAATAGGGCGCCCAACCAACCAAATCGAAGAATTAAGAAAATAGTCTAATTTTTTTTGTGGATTTAGATTTTCGCTGTACCTTTAAGGTCGAATATTTTGAATCTAAAGCAGCATTGAATGGCTACTTTCCACCATAATCACATTAATAATATACGATTCGCACATGTGACTATCTCTCATCAGTGAGGCTAGTTTTCCATAACCGAGTCAATGCAACCCATTTTAGTGAAAAGAATTATGAACAGTACGATGAGTCCAGCGGAAAAACTCAAAGATTTTTTTGGGTTTGATGGCTTCAAAGGAAATCAAGAGGCCGTAATTAATAACCTCTTAGAAGGAAATGACGGATTTGTAATAATGCCCACAGGTGGAGGTAAGTCCTTGTGCTACCAACTGCCGGCACTGATGTTAGAAGGGACCGCTGTGGTCGTCTCTCCGCTCATTGCCCTCATGAAAAACCAAGTAGATGCGCTACGAGGTTTTTCTACTGAAAATGGCATTGCGCACGTAATGAACTCCTCTTTGACCAAAAGAGAGCTCCTACAAGTTAAGGAAGATATCGTTTCCGGAATCACGAAACTACTCTATGTAGCACCTGAATCTTTAACCAAAGAGGAAAATATTGAGTTCCTTGCCGGTCAAAACATCTCTTTCTACGCCATCGATGAAGCCCATTGTATCTCCGAATGGGGTCATGACTTTCGTCCGGAATATCGCAATCTGAGAAGCATTATTCACCGCATAAGCATCAAGCCAATTATCGCCTTGACGGCTACCGCCACCCCAAAAGTCCAATCGGACATTATCAAAAACTTGGGGATGGATCACGCCAATGTATTTAAAAGCTCCTTTAACCGCGACAACCTCTATTACGAAGTACGTCCTAAGGTCAACATCGAAAAGGAGATCATTAAATTCGTTCGTCAACACATCGGAAAAAGTGGTATCATCTACTGCTTGAGCCGAAAAAAGGTGGAAGAAATAGCCCAAACACTACAAGTAAACGGAATAAAAGCCCTCCCCTATCACGCAGGTCTGGACGCCACAAGTCGTGCGCGACACCAGGACATGTTCCTCATGGAAGATACTGATGTCATTGTAGCCACCATAGCGTTCGGGATGGGTATCGACAAACCGGATGTCCGTTTTGTAATTCACCACGATATCCCGAAGTCGCTTGAAAGCTATTACCAAGAAACTGGTCGCGCAGGAAGAGATGGAGGAGAAGGAATTTGTGTAGCTTTCTACGATTATAAAGACATCGAGAAGCTAGAGAAATTTATGCACAATAAGCCCGTCGCTGAACAAGAGATTGGCAAACAACTAATTGCTGAAACGGTTGGTTACGTTGAAAATGGCGGTTGCCGTAGAAAATACCTCCTGCACTATTTCGGCGAATTCTACGATGAAAGTCAGTGCACCGACATGTGTGACAACTGCCGACATCCACGCGAAAAATTCGACGCCCGAGAAGATGCAAACTTGGTATTGCGCGCGGTTAGACAAACGCATAATCAATTTAAATCCTTCCAAATCGCGCAAATTCTCATTGGTAAACTTACCGCGAAAATCAAGGCATACCGAATCAACGAACAAGATATTTTCGGTGAAGGAGTTGAGCGAGATGAAAGACACTGGATGGCGGTGATTCGTCAACTAGTCGTTCGAGGATATTTGCATAAAGATATCGAAACATACGGGGTTTTACGAATAACGGAGGCCGGAGAGAAATTCCTAAGTAATCCTGAGGAGTTTTTAATGAGTAAAGATCACAATTACGACGACGCCGACGGTGAAGATATTGTCAATTTACAAAAAGGCGCCGCAGCTCTAGACAGCACGTTGTACAACATGCTAAAAGATCTTACGCGTAAAGAAGCGCAGAAAAAAGGCGTCCCCCCTTACGCTGTTTTCCAAGAAAATAGCCTCAGCGAAATGGCTACGCATTACCCCACTAGTATCGAGGAACTTAAAAATATACCTGGTATCGGAGAAGGGAAAGCGATTAAATTCGGGAAACCGTTTATCGAACTGATCGAAAGGTATGTGGCCGACAACGATATCGAAAAAGATTCCGACCTAGTGGTCAAATCAGTCGTTAATAAATCAGGACTAAAAGTCTATATCATTCAAAGTACCGACAGAAAAATTCCACTGGATGATCTCGCAAAAGCGAAGAGTCTTAGCTTATCTGAACTGCTCGACGAAATTGATATCATCGTAAATTCAGGCACAAAAATCAACATCGATTACTACCTAAAAGATGTTCTCGATGAAGACCAAATAAACGATATCTACGATTATTTCATGGAAGCCGAAACAGCAGATATCGACCCCGCTATGGACGAATTTGACGGTGAATTTACCGAGGAAGAATTACGCATGGTGCGCATCAAATTTATGAGCGAAGTCGCCAACTGATAGTTTTTATCTATTCGTGGATAATTACAATGAAATCTTAACGTTCCGTGGCAAAAGTGCATTGTACTTTTGCCGCGGATTTTTAAATTTAATATTCACCATTTAAAACAAATAATATGGCTGTTTTAGTAGGAAAAAAAGCGCCTTCATTTTCGGCGTCTGCAGTAATCAACGGAGAAGAAATCGTTAACGGTTTTTCACTTGACCAATTTATTGGCAACAAGTATGTCGTTTTGTTTTTCTATCCAAAAGATTTTACTTTTGTTTGTCCAACAGAATTGCACGCATTTCAAGAGCGCTTGGAAGATTTTCGCAAGCGTGACGTAGAGGTTGTTGCTGTATCTACCGATACCGAGCAGTCGCACTGGGGATGGTTGCAAATGAGCAAAGAAGACGGCGGAATACAAGGTGTGACTTACCCAATCGTTGCCGACACCAACAAAACCATCTCTACCAATTTCGACGTAATCGCTGGTAGCTTCTTCTACAATGAAAATGATCAATTGGAGGCAGAAGGCGAAATGGTTGCTTACCGTGGCCTTTTCTTAATTGATAAAAACGGTGTTGTTCGTCACCAATTGGTAAATGATATGCCACTTGGTCGTAACGTAGACGAAGCCCTGCGCATGATTGATGCTCTACAATACTTCGAGAAAAATGGCGAGGTTTGCCCTGCTAACTGGAGCGAAGGAAAAGAGGCGATGAAAGCATCACACAGTGGTGTAGCAGAGTACTTGAAGAAAAACTAAGTACCAGAAACTTCATCTTATAATCTAAAACACCCCGCAATTGCGGGGTGTTTTATTTAGTAAGGAATGGCTCGGACATCCACCACAAACACACGTAAATCACCACTTTTCCGAGCCATCCCTCGTCTAATGTTCCAACAATATCACAACTATAATACAATGAAAAACGCCACGTTGTTTACGTGGCGTTTACATTATTTTGAAAAATTTAGAAAGCCTTACCAGCCGAATGCGAAGTACCCAGGACGACCATTGGGGAACATCCCCTCTATCATAACGCCTTCACCCGGCTTGAGAACGCTAAGGATTGAATTTAACTCCTCGACAGACTTCACCGGCCTGCGATTGATGTGCGTAATAACAAATCCTTCTGGTATGTTTAATCTGGATAACTTACCCGTACGCAACTCTTTTATTTTCAAACCCCAGCCTATTCCCAGCAACTCTTTATCCTCTTTTGTTATTACCTCAAAGCTTGCCCCGAGACCAGCACTGGAAGATATTATATCCTTTTCTACGGCATCAGTCGTACCTTCTTGATTTCTCAAAATTACCTCAAAGCTGCGTTTTTTACCCTTTCTTAGGACTTCCACCGCTACACGGTCGCCGGGACGCTTTCTGCCGATAATTTCCTGAAGCTCGGAAGAACGACGAATTGCTCGACCATCCACACTTACGATTATATCCTCTTCTTCAATACCAGCATCAGCAGCCGCTCCATTCTTTGCAATTCCAGCTACAAAAGCTCCGTTGCGACTCTCTAATTTTAATTCTCTTGCTTTTTCTGGAGTTACATCCGTAATGTTAACTCCAATGAATGCACGCTGAACTACTCCGTATTCCAAAATATCTTCCACAACCTTCTGAACAATATTGCTCGGAACCGCAAAGGAATACCCCTCAAATGAGCCAGAACGCGATGATATAGCGGTATTAATACCAACCAACTCTCCCTTGATATTGACCAATGCTCCCCCAGAATTACCCGGATTTACCGCGGCATCGGTCTGGATAAACGCTTCAATCGCAGTGCGGTCATTGATGATGTTAATGGATCGACCTTTGGCGCTGACAATTCCGTGGGTCACCGTATTGGTCAGGTTAAATGGGTTACCCAATGCTAAAACCCATTCACCAACCCGAATTTCGTCGGAATTTGCGAAAACCGCCGGCTGTAAGCCTTCATAATCGACTTTGATAATGGCCAAATCCGTAGCGGGATCTGCACCGATCAACTTAGCACGGAGCTCCTTACCATCGTGAAGAACTACTTCCAATCCAGAAGCATTTGCCACAACGTGATTGTTGGTGATTATATACCCATCAGAAGTTACCACAACCCCACTTCCGGAACCCATTTGAATTTGCGGCTGCTGCATACGAGGACCAAAAAAGAATTCCTCAATAGGATTCATCGGACGTCGCTGTGCTTGAACCTCCGTCTTAACGTGCACCACCGTAGGCAAAGCATATTCTGCCGCCGAGGCAAAATCAAAAGCCGCTGAGGGAAGATTTGATGTCATCCTCGCCAGCGGCGCATTGGAATCGTTTTGAATAATTGTGACCTGAGGCTGCTCGAAAAAAGTCTTATAACCCCATAAAGTTAAAGCTCCTGTCAGAATGGCAGTAAAACCAATAGTCAAAATTCGCTTCATAATTGATATATTTGATATTTAATGTAATTTCGCCCAGAATATCAAAAGATCGGAAATCTTTCAATGTTCGCCCAAAAGTATTCAGAAATCATTCCACGCAAAAAGGACTGACAGCTTTATACTAGTCATTTAACATAGGTTTAACCGGCAGCGGATTTATATTTACCTCATCAAACGAAAAGCATAAACGTACGATCATGACGATTTCTTTTGTAAAATATCAGGGAACAGGTAACGATTTTATTCTAATCGATAACCGGACGAGACACTTTAATAGCAAAAATATTGATCTCATCAAACAGCTTTGTGATCGCCGATTTGGAATTGGTGCAGACGGACTTATCTTATTAGAGAAAAGTGATCAAGCCGACTTCCTAATGGTGTACTTCAACAGCGACGGAAAACCGAGTACCATGTGCGGTAATGGGGGAAGATGCATCGTGGCTTTTGCAAACAGCCTAGGAGTCATCGAGAATCGCTGTACGTTTATTGCTCCAGACGGAAAACATCAAGCAGAGATTTTACCAAACTCCGAAGTCAGACTTGAGATGAGTAAGGCAAACATGCCGAAAGTTGTTGCGCCTGGTTACGAACTAAATACGGGATCGCCGCATTTGGTGGTTAAAGAAAAAAACATTTCTACCATCAATGTAAATGAAAAAGGCGCCTATTTTCGCAATGAACCAGCGTATGAAGCTGAAGGCATCAATGTGAACTTCATGCAACAAACCGACGAAAATGAATTGATTGTCCGCACCTATGAAAGAGGTGTTGAAGCAGAAACGTACAGCTGTGGAACAGGAGTCACTGCCTGCGCAATTACCGCAGCATTTCTCGCTAACCGACAGGTGGCGAAATACACCATTAGAACACTAGGTGGCACATTACAGGTAGAATTGGAACGCTTCAATACTGAATACCGAAACGTGTGGCTCCAAGGACCCGCAACTAGGGTTTTTGAAGGAGAAATAGAAGTAGAATTATGATTGTATGAGGTTTAGTCGAACCTGGCCAGGAGTTTTATTTCTGCTGAGCATACTTATTTTCAGCTTATCCCTTTGCACAAACCAAGAGGCCAAGGAAGAGCTCGCCTATTGGAATCACTCAGACACCGTTCGCTATATGGGTATAGAAACATGTGCTGGCTGCCATCGAGATATTGCGGAAAGCTTTCAGCATACTGGCATGGGGCTTTCCTACGAACACGCACATCGAGGAAAAAGCATTGCTGATTTTGAAAATCACCCGCCGGTATACGATTCAGTCCTAGATTATTTCTACCGCGCATACTGGAAATCCGACACGCTGATGGTAGAGGAATTTCGATTGGATAACCAAGATACCATTCACAAAATCACTCAGTCCATTGATTATATAATTGGCTCTGGTCAACACACGCAATCAAATATTTTTCAAATTGACAATCATTTTTTTCAAGCTCCCATTACTTGGTATGCACAAAAAGGAATGGCCGACTTGCCTCCAGGATATGAGGGGGGAGAAAATAGTCGATTCTCAAGGATTATTGGCTTGGAATGCATGAGTTGCCACAACGCTATGCCGACAGAATTTGTTATGGGCTCGGAAAACAAATTCAAAAATGTACCACAAGGAATTGATTGCGAACGCTGCCACGGACCGGGAAGCGCCCACGTAGCAAAAATATTGCGCGGTGACCTTACCGATACTTCCAAATACATCGACTACAGTATTGTAAATCCCAAAAAACTCAGTGCGCAACTGCGGTTTGAAATATGCCAACGTTGTCACTTGCAAGGAAATGCAGTATTACAACCAGACAAAAGCTTTCTCGACTTTCGACCCGGCATGATTCTGCGTGACATTATGGATATTTACCTGCCACGCTACGAGAATGACCACAGCTTTATTATGGCCTCACATGTGGATCGATTTACCCAGAGCAAGTGCTATCAAAGTGCACCACAAACTTTCGACTGCACCAGTTGCCATAATCCTCATAAAAGTGTTCGGCTCACTGGCACCGAAAGCTTTAATAATTCCTGCATGAATTGTCATGCAGGCCCAGAAGTGTGCTCCGAAAAACCCGCAAAAAAAGCACTCCACGAAAACAATTGTGTTGGCTGCCATATGCCTAATCCGGGAGCAGCGATATTCCACACGTCACTGTCCACGACCATTATATTCGAAAAAATTACGATACCATTTCGCGCAAAGAAAAAATATTTGCTGGATTAGCTGCCATTAATAACAATGAACCAAACTTACGAAGTCGAATTTATGCCTACATACAACAATATGAGCGCTTTGACCCCTCAGCGTACTTATTAGATTCAGCTGCAATTCTATTGCAAAAAGCCGGACAAGAACAATATCCTGAAGCTTGGATTCACTACTACTATCTGCGACAAAATTTCCGAGCAATACTCAATCACCATAAATTATATTCGACAAATTTGGAGTTGAATAAAAAGTCGTACGACAATGCACACGCGTGGACGGCCTTTAGAATTGCCGAAGCCGCCAACCAAACGCGTGACTACAAACTTGCTTGGACGTATATTGAAAAGGCCATCGATCTGGCACCTTATATTCCAGAATTCCGATCAAAAGCCGCTGTATTAGCAATTAAAAACCGTGACTTTGCAGCTGCAAACACACAATTTGAAAAATTAGAGAAAGTGCTAATTTATGATCCCAGTATGTGGAATAACCGTGGGTTTTTAATGGAAAATACCGGACAAGAAAATCAAGCACTAAAAGCCTACCAGCAAGCCATTGATGTGGATCCCCTCTACCTTCCAGCTTACGTGAAAATCACAGGAATATTCGCTCGTAAAGGGGAATTTCAAAATGCGTTGGAATGGATTAATAAAGCACAGCGAATTGCGCCCAATAACCAAGAAATATTAGAAATTCAAAGTTGGGTTGTCCAACAAATTAACACAAAATAATATGCGTACTGCCTTCCGTATTATCATTGGCTCCATTCTGGCCCTTAGCCTACTGATAGGGATTTCCCTAACGTATTTCTACTTTTTCATATGGAAGAAACCGCTTTTAGTCAATAGCCCACAAAAAGAACTCTATATCCCCACAAATGCCTCATTAAAAACCGTGCTCGACAGTATTCATGATTGGCCCATTAATATGGATACCGCCTCGTTTGCGCTTCTGGCAAGGACCAAAAAACTCGATTTGAATGTCCGTCCGGGTAAATATATCCTAGAGCCCGAAATGAACGTCAATGAGTTTATTAACTTGCTGCGCGCTGGAAGACAAACCCCGGTGCGTGTGACTTTTAGCTACGTAACAACTTTCCCAGAATTAGCTGGCAAAATTGCCGCCTCCATCGAAGCCGATTCGTTATCGCTTTTACAGGAAATGACCAATTTAGATCGGACTTGGCCCGACGGTATAAGCTCCGAAAACAATCGCGGTGTGTTTATCCCCAATACCTACGAAATGTACTGGAATAGCTCCGCCTCAGACTTCATTGAGCGAATGATTATTGAATACCATCGCTTTTGGAGTGAAGCACGCCGAGAAAAAGCCCGAAATATTGGACTCACACCTAGAGAAGTTATCATTTTAGCATCCATTGTGGAGCGTGAAACCGTTAAAAATGACGAAATGCCAAAAGTAGCGGGCTTGTATCTAAACCGAATTCGAAAAGGATGGAAGCTTCAATCTGACCCTACTGTTATATTTTCCATTCAACAATCCGATCCACTTTTCGCGCCCCGTAGAGTCCTTTATCAAGATTTAGAGTTTGACTCTCCATACAATACCTACAAGTATCACGGATTGCCACCAGGCCCAATTAGTTTCCCAAGTACAAGCGCCCTTCGCGCTGTTCTCAACGCTGAGCAACACGAATACATGTACATGTGTGCAAATCCCGATTCCCCAGGATACCATAGCTTTGCACGCAACGATAGAGAACATCAAATCAATAAAGCAAAATACGTACAATGGCTGCAAAAGCAAGGTATTCGACGCTGATTGCCATACTCCTTAGTTCACAAATATTTGCTCAATTTTCGTGGGATGAGTTTCTGACACCGTCCGATACCTTGAATCGCCAACGATTGATTCGAACCTCTGTAGCCGCAGGAACTTTTGCTACGCTGACACTCACCGGACTCTACCAATTATGGTACGCCGACTATCCGCAAAGTAGTTTTCAATTTAACAACGATAATCGCGATTGGCTACAAATGGACAAACTAGGCCACTCCCTATCAGCTTACTATTCTGGAGTTACCATGTACCGCACAATGAGATGGACAGGAATGCCAAAAGAAAAAGCGCTTTGGTACGGAGGCCTACAAGGATGGGTTTTTCTGCTAGCTGTTGAAGTTTTTGATGGCTTTTCTGAAGAATGGGGATTTTCAACAGGAGATTTTATCGCAAACTCTTTGGGAAGCGCACTTGCTATTGGACAAGAAGCCGCTTGGGACGAACAACGAATACTGATGAAGTTCTCATTTAGCGGAAGTCCCTATCGCACCGAAAACCCCAGTCTGTTGGGAGAAAATGCCTGGCAATCCTGGCTGAAAGACTACAACGGGCAAACGTACTGGATTTCGACAAGTCCTGGAAGCTTTGGCTGGGAATCATGGCCCAAATGGCTCATGTTTTCCGTGGGACATAGCGGAATGGGCATGGCCACAGGAGATCCCAATGAACAAGCTATGAATCCTAGATTTGATCATCTACTGCGCCAAAGACAATTTCTTTTTTCGTTGGACGTTGATTTAACAAAAATCCCCATCAAAAATAGATTTTGGAGAAATGTTGTACACTCACTGAATCTTGTAAAGATTCCATTCCCTACCTTTGAACTTCAACAAAACGGATCAACACAATGGCACTGGATGTATTTTTAAAGACGAAAACTTTGGTCTTAGCAGCATTATTATTGCTTAGCGGTTGTCGAGACTTCCGAGAAGTTGACTTTTTTGTGCATAATAATACCAATCAAAATATCGTGGTAATCTACAGAGTACGGGTATGTATGGGAACGCAAACCTCCTGCTTACCCCGAACTTTTACAGATACCATTGCCTCTGGAAATGAAAAACTATTGTACTTTCAAGACAATATCACTACGGATTTCGATATTGAAGAGGGATTTTTCAATTTTGAAGTAGAGCAAAATGGCGTTACTTCAAACTACAATTTTTGGAAAAGTGAAAAACTAGAAAAAATGGTTGAAGACGATAAGATCACCTATCGCCTTCAAGTAGACGCTTCGTTTTTCTGAGTGCTTTAGAAGGTTTACTAGTAGATAAGCGAACTTAACTGAAAGAGCAGCCTAGCCGCAACATTGGCATCCCACTCATCGTCAGATACCCCTACTTCATTGATATCAAACCCGATAATACTCCGACCACTCTTGAGTATGGATCCCACCAAAAACAGAATTTGATCAGGGGTGTAGCCGCCCGCGACCGGAGTACCTGTGTTGGGACAAAAACGTGGGTCGAGACCGTCGATGTCGAAGGTTATATACACCTTTTCCGGTAAAGTGGAAATCACCTCATCGCAGATCGACTTCCATGTTTTGCCCGATAGTAAACCAAACTGTACGTCGCGGTCGTAAAAAATATTGATGCGCTCGTCGTTTTCACCGAGTAAAAATTCGTCGCGACAAAAATCGCGAATACCCAATAAGGTAAATGAACTCGCTAAATTTTCTTGTAACGCATTATAAGTGATTGACGCGTGCGAATAGGTGAATCCTTCAAAGGCATTTCGCAAATCTGCATGGGCATCAATCTGCAAAATCCCGTAAGAAGAATGATGCTTTTTCATGGCACGAAACATCCCTAGGGGCGTGCTGTGGTCACCACCGAGCAGAATTACTTTTTTCCCTAAAGAGATGTAGTGACTAACCGTAGATTCCACCCACTGATTCATTTGCATACAACCCTTATCAACGGCGAGCTTCCACTCTGGATTAGGCGTTTCTTCATTCTCCAATGCAGCAATATGTTTTTCAGCTAATGCCCGTAACTCAAGGGAAAGATTGCGTAAATGCTCTGGCTCATTAATCATAAAAATTCCCTTTTGCCAAAAGTCTGGATTGGTGCGATCAAATATATCTACTTGTGCCGAAGCTTTTAAAACCGCCTGTGGACCGTCCATTGTACCATCGCCGTAAGAAACGGTAACCTGCCAAGGAACGGGAATTACGATCACCTCACTTTCTTCCTCTGTAAATGGCAAACCGTACAAAGTAGGATTGGTCGCTAGCGCATTAACGTCAAAATCACGAATTTTATCTTGCTTAGTCATGTCGGCAAAAGTATATATTAATCAGAGCACAAAAGTAGCCGATTAATGCACAATGGCAAACGCATCTTTATAAACTTTCCGCTTGCCGCTTGGAAAAAGAACTTCCAAACTCACAATATATAATCCACTTGGTGCATACTCGCCCCTACTGGTTCGGCCGTCCCACACAAGAACCCCAGAACTGCCTAACAAATCTCGCTGAGGAAAAACGTAGACTTCAAAGCCATTGGCCGTATGAATTCTTAAATGCCCAACCCCTCCCATATCTGCAAAATCATAAAAGACTTCAAGCAATTCCGAACGATTGAGGTTGATCACATCTTTACCTAAAGAAAAAGCCTCCTCGGTATGTCCCATATTCCGAAACTGACTATTGGGCAGCCCAGGCGTTCCCCAATGCGCCTGTGACGTAGCCGAAACCCAAGTCTCCCTTTCCATTGATGGATTATTCGGGTGCACTCGCTCGAGTGAGATTCCCCGAACATCCTGTAAAAACGGACTGTGCATAGATTCGTCGTAAAGCATAGAATCCAAGAGAATCCCCTCCTGGCCCAAAAGAGCCAGTCCACCCGAGGCATTAGGCATGCTCGGTAAAGAAGCCCGACGAATGGCCCCTGAGTTTGAATTTGTAAAATCCCGAACAATGCGATCTGGATGAGGGGAAAAAGCGATGATTTGTCCGGGAGCGAAAAGAAATGACGAATCAAGCAGTCTACGAATATCGAAAACCTCCGCATCGTAACGAGCCAGGGAAACGCCTTGTAAGTCTAACCACGCATTGCTCGCATTGATCAATTCGACATACGAAGCGCCATTCGTTGGGGGCGCTGGTAAAATTTCGTTAATCAAAAGCTCACCGGGCTTTGGTCTTTCCGGTTTCACAAAAACCAAGGTGGTGTCTCCCCACTTCTGCCCCATACAATCTGATAAAACACCCTCAATACGAACCGGCATTTCTACCTGATCAATAAATGGTGCAAGGTCTATTCTCAAACATCGTTCATGCCTTAAAAATCGGTCAGTCTTAACTCCCCGTACTGTGACCTCCAACTCAGAGTCATCTTCAATAGGCAGATTAAAATACACCTCACCCCATCTTCCACCCAAAAATGCCGTGTGAGAGACACGCAAAGGCTCAATGAGTTCCGTGAGACTATTTGCTCTTCCCGGAGTACCACCAATCGCAGAATTCGAAGCTCCCCAGTTAGATGGGTCATTACACATCCGGTCCTTAATTCGACGCTCTAGCGACCACCCGCCTCCAGATTTTGCTGCATCATTGTACCAATCAAGCTGGTAATCCACCCGATCCATGATTTCCGCATCGGGAGAAAACAAAAGCACCAAACCCGAAGAATTAGGAAGTGCATTAACACCCCAATCCATTGGCGCCACCAGTAGTGAATCACTAAACCACCACGCATCGTTAGCACGTACGAGAAGCAAATATCCCTTCGAGGGAATAGTAACCTCAGGCAAAAAACGATGCGTCGATCCCGTTTGAATTTGCCAATTTCCTAAATCCAAATCCCATTGAGTCGCGTTAAATAACTCTACGTATTCAATCTCAGGCAAATGAGCAACCGCTGGAGATGGGTCTATCATAAGTTCATTGATAATAACATCGCCCACCTTGGGTTTAAAGCGAAAAAAGACAATGCTTGAATCGAGGTTTTCCAACGACTCCGATGATTGTAGTCCAGAAATTCTGTAAACGTATTGCCGATTATATTCAAATGTATCTGAAGTGAAAATCAATTCAATTCGGTAAGGATCATCGCGATGGTACAGTCCATTAAAGTTGACCCTTGGAGTAAGATTAAGTTGCTGCAAAGAAGAAAAAACCGGGGGATGTGAAAGTTCAAGAATGGCCCGGTGATTATCCATCACCTCTACCCTGCTAACCAAAAAGGGAGAATTACTATAGAACGAGCCACCTTCGACACTCAAGTTTGAAAACCTAATTTTATCTGCCCGAGTAGCGGTGTATCGACAAATAAAGCCAACATAAGGACCGGGAGAAATGGTATTATCCAAGGCACTCCCCAGTATCATCATCCCGGAACCCGTATCACATTTAAGTGTCCAAACACCTTGAGGAGAACGTTCCAGTTCAATATCGACCCCAACATTTGGCACTTGCAGGAAATTTGCACTGCTTTCCACAACTGTCGCGTTGGTGGTTCCATTTCTACGCATCAGGCTAATTCGTCGCTGCGTTCCCCCGCCAATTCGAACGAAATATCCCTGATTATCACCAAAAAGATCGGTTCGGTGCATCCCCACTGCGAAGGCTGCATAATTCGAAGATGATGGAGTAAAATCCATTTCCACGCGGAATTGCCAACGAGCACTGTCCCAAGCAGAGCTAAGTCGAAACAATTGAGCATCTCGCGCCACGCTATCGGCCAGCGACAACATGCCCGAAGCACCATTATTTGAAAATAAGCTCGTATCACCGAACCAACGATCCGGATGTCTAAAATTACTAAAATCATCCGTCCAAACCGATTGGGCTTGGGCGTCCGAGGCGACAAAATAAACCATGCAGATAACTGCAAATAGATAGCGTTTCATGATTCGTTAAAATTTTTCTGACAAAATTAGCTCAAACCGTCAAAAAATACAAATTTTCTTACATTTTAATCACTGAACAAATTCAAAAGTTAATTTTCTCATTCTACCAACAGAGCGTACTTTTGTAAATTGCTGACACTCAAAAAAGCGATTAAACTTGGAACACATTCTTGGAAAACTCAATCCTGCTCAACGCGAAGCTGTTATCAATACGGAAGGGCCGTGTATGGTGATTGCTGGAGCCGGATCGGGAAAGACTCGCGTACTCACGTACCGTATAGCTTATTTGATTGAGAAAATGGGGGTTGACCCCTTCAACATACTATCCCTAACCTTTACGAATAAAGCAGCTCGTGAAATGAAGCACCGAATTGGTGTTGTAATTGGGAATTCAGAAAGTCAGAACATATGGATGGGCACCTTCCACTCGGTATTTTCCCGTATTTTACGCAGTGAAGCTACGAAAATTGGTTACCCGTCAAACTTTACGATCTACGATACCGAGGATGCGAAGAAACTCATCACCAATATTGTCAAAGAGAAAAATCTTGACAAAGACATTTACAAAGCAAAAACCATTCAGGGGAGGATTTCCGGGTTAAAAAACAATTTGATCACGCCCAAGATGTACGATCGTTTCCCCGAATTAAGAGAGCAAGATGAGGCTTCAAAAACGCCTTTATTCCGAGAAATCTACGAGACCTACTGCGAGCGTTGTTTTCGCTCCGGGGCAATGGATTTCGACGATTTATTACTTAAAACCAATGAGCTTTTAGCCACATACCCTGAGGTTTTGGCCAAATACCAAGACCGTTTTCGCTACATCATGGTCGATGAGTATCAAGATACCAACCATTCGCAGTACATCATCGTAAAGGCCCTGGCCTCACGCTTTGAAAATCTTTGTGTGGTTGGTGATGACGCGCAAAGTATCTACGCTTTTAGAGGGGCCAATATTCGGAATATCTTAAATTTCCAAAAAGACTATCCCGACGCGAAAATGTTCAAGCTAGAACAGAATTATCGCAGTACAAAAAATATTGTTTTGGCTGCCAATAGTCTGATTGCTAAAAACAAACACCAACTAGAAAAGGACGTTTGGACCGAAAACAATTCTGGCGATCGGATTTTGGTACACAAATCACTTAACGAAAGTGAAGAAGCCAAATACATTGCTGATAAAATCCTCGACCATAGCCGAAATGAGGGATTGGGCTATGAGAAATTTGCCATTCTCTACCGAACCAACGCCCAAACTAGAGCATTAGAGGAAGCTATGCGCAAACGGGGGATGCCGTATCGCATTTATGGTGGGTTGAGTTTTTACCAGAGAAAAGAAGTCAAGGATCTCCTAGCCTATCTGCGCTTAGCCATCAATCCTAACGACGAAGAAGCGCTGCGTAGAACCATCAATTATCCAGCACGTGGAATTGGCACATCAACCCAGGATAAAGTTGTGTATCTGGCCAATGAGAAGAAAGTTTCGTTATGGGAAATTTTAGCCAATATCAATCAGTTCAGCAATACTTTTAATAAGGGAATTGTTGCCAAACTAGCCAATTTTGTTCTAAAAATTCAAAACTATGGCGAGATGGTCAAGGCGGGCAGAACCGCTGAAGAAGTCGCTGAAGAAGTTGCAAAAAACAGTGGTTTATTGCCCGAACTCGCGCAAGACAAAACACCTGAGGGAATTTCACGCTACGATAACGTTCAAGAATTATTGGCTTCCATAAAAGACTTTGTGGAAAATGAAGTTGCCAAAGAAGAGGGTGATCCGGGATTGGAAAATTTCCTTTCGGAGATTGCTTTGATTACCGACGCCGATACGCAGGCTGAAAACAACGAAGCTGCGGTCTCCCTAATGACCATCCACCAAGCTAAAGGTCTGGAATTCCCATATGTCTTCATCGCCGGCATGGAAGAAAACCTTTTTCCCAATATCATGACCCTAACCTCCAGGACCGATTTGGAGGAGGAAAGACGTCTTTTTTACGTCGCCATCACCAGGGCAGAAAAAAAATTATACCTCACCTACTGCCATACTCGGTACCGGTGGGGGAAGTTACTAGACAATGAACCTAGTCGATTTATCGACGAAATTGATGATAAATACTTGGATTTTGAAATTCCGGAATTTTCACCAATGACCTCTCCGAGATTATTCGGAGCTCCTACACCCGCAAATAATTCGTATAGACAAGCAACTAAATCCAAAGACATGACCACCAACCAGACTTCAGAGAAACAAGCAACCGGCGGCGCCTATGCTCCGAATAGAAAAAACTTGCGTCCCTTGACAAAAAGTGAACCAGCAGGCACCGGACACGTTATTTCTCTTAGTGTTGACGACCGAGTAATTCACGATAAATTTGGTCGCGGAGTAGTCACCAATGTTGAAGGTGTAGAAAACAATACAAAAATCACTATTCGTTTTGAAAAAGCGGGTGAAAAAACACTCTTAATGAAATTTGCCAAGCTTAGAAAGCTCGGATAATACATACCATATTATGGAATACAACTCAGTACGGCAACAATTGATTTTGCCTGAGTATGGCAGAAACATTCAAAACATGGTTCAGCACGCCATGAACATTGAAGAAAAAGAAGAGCGCAATTCCGCGGCCAAAGCCATCGTGGAAGTCATTGGAAATCTCAATCCGCATTTACGTGATAATCCCGATTACCGTCACAAGCTCTGGGACCACTTATTCATCATGTCTAATTTCGAGCTCGACGTTGAAAGTCCTTACGGAAAACCCTCTCCGGAGACATTTTCAGCTCCTCCCGAACGGATGTTGTATCCTGTTAAAAGCCGCAAATATCGTCATTACGGTCAGCTTGTTATAAAAATGATTGACGCTGCCTGCGCGATAGAAGACTCCGAAAAGCGCAATCAAGCTGCCCTGACCATCGCAAATCACATGAAAAAAACCTATTTGATCTGGAATAAAGATCAAGTAGAAGATTCGATCATCCAAAGAGATCTTCATGAATTGAGCGACGGACGAATTAACCTTGAAGGCTCGAGCTTAATCAGTAGCAATTTAGTTCATCAAACCATGAATCAAGGATCAAATTCGAATGCTGGTAAGAGAACAAATAAGAAATACAGCAAAAATTTCCGTAAAAATAAACGCTACGGCAAAACCAATCGCTGATCAATAAATCGCATATGGGGACTTTCAAAATTGTTGGGGGAAAACCCCTTTCGGGCACCATTACGCCTCAGGGAGCAAAAAATGAAGCCTTACAAATCGTTTGCGCTACCCTGCTAACCGACCAACCAGTACGTATCGATAATTTGCCAGACATCATTGATGTAAATAAGCTAATCGACTTGCTGAATTCAATGGGTGTTAAGGTGACAAAAAACTCACCGGGGTCATACACCTTTCAAGCCGATGAAGTTGATCTTGCTTACATGGAGTCGGATGATTTCAGGAAAAAAGGATCTGCGCTTAGAGGTTCGGTGATGATTGTTGGACCATTGCTAGCCAGATTTGGCAAAGGATATATACCAAAACCAGGAGGCGACAAGATTGGACGTCGTCGACTAGACACTCACTTCAGTGGTTTTGAAAAACTCGGAGCAAAACTCCGCATCAATGCCGAAGAAGCCTTTTACGGAGTTGAAGCCGATGAACTTCAAGGAACGTACATGCTTCTCGATGAAGCATCCGTTACCGGTACGGCCAATATCGTCATGGCTGCAGTCCTTGCAAAAGGTAAAACTACCGTTTATAACGCAGCATGCGAACCCTATCTCCAACAACTTTGCAAAATGCTCAATCGCATGGGAGCAAAAATTCAAGGAATAGGATCAAATCTGCTCGAAATCGAAGGTGTTGAAAAATTAGGTGGTACCGAACATCGCTTACTACCCGATATGATTGAAGTTGGCAGTTGGATAGGACTAGCTGCAATGACCTCCTCAGAATTAACCATCAAAGACGTTGATTACGAATCCCTAGGAGTAATTCCCGATACCTTTAAAAAGTTAGGAATTCAACTCGAGCGACGAAACGACGATATATTTATACCCGCCCAAGACCACTATGAAGTGCAAAGTTTTATGGATGGCTCTATAATGACAATAGCTGATGCGCCTTGGCCTGGATTTACCCCCGACCTTTTGAGCATTATCTTGGTTGTAGCAACTCAAGCACGTGGAAGCGTCTTGGTACACCAAAAAATGTTTGAAAGCCGTTTATTCTTTGTCGACAAACTTATCGATATGGGTGCGCAAATAATTTTGTGTGACCCCCATCGTGCAACCGTTATCGGCTTGGATAAAAAAATTAGTCTACGCGCCACCACCATGACGAGTCCTGACATACGTGCAGGTATTTCATTGCTCATTGCGGCACTTAGCGCCGACGGAATAAGCACCATTCATAATATCGACCAAATTGATCGTGGGTACGAAAATATCGACGACCGACTACGAGCTATTGGTGCTGAAATCATCCGAATTGACTAAACTTTTACTTAATCCACACCAAAGTTATCTATTTTCTTCGTATTTTCGTCAAACGTATTAACACTATCTAAATTTATGACCTACCTACGCAAACGCCCTCTGCTATTCATTCTCTTCGCTGGATTGATTATGATTGGATTCTCTTTTGTAGTATCAGAATCAAAAGACCAATCCAATGTAGGTATCAATATTGGAAATGTGGCTCCCGAATTGGAATTCCCAGGACCTGATGGAAAACCCATAAAGCTTTCCTCACTCAGAGGTAAAGTAGTGTTGATTGACTTCTGGGCATCTTGGTGCCAGCCTTGCCGCATGGAAAACCCTAATTTGGTTCGTCTATACAACAAATACAAAGACCAACGATTAGGTAAGGCTAAGGGCTTCGAGATTTACAGTCTATCTCTTGACCAAGACCACGCAAAATGGGTAAAGGCCATTAAAGATGACGGCTTGGTTTGGAAAAGCCATGTCAGCGATTTAAAATTCTGGAAATCCGAGGGTGCGCGCATATATCGTGTAAACTCCATTCCATACACCGTCTTAATTGACGAAAAAGGGGTTATCATCGGAAAAAATCTTCGTGGTCAGGCATTAGAAAACGCGATTGGCAACTTGAACCGATAATTCAAAAGGCACACAAGGCCTTAAAGGCTAATTATGGCAACATCCCTTAAAGAAATAAGACAGCCTGTAGACGCTGCTATGCAGCATTTTGAATCGACCTTTCGAGCCTCACTCAAA
The DNA here is from genome assembly GCA_007693635.1 of Flavobacteriales bacterium. Lineage (GTDB taxonomy): Bacteria > Bacteroidota > Bacteroidia > Flavobacteriales > Schleiferiaceae > CSBr16-58. The sequence continues at coordinate 21,656 of REDE01000095.1, forward strand.
AGCAACGTTCCCCTACTCGACCGCATTACGCATTACATTGTCAAAAGAAAAGGTAAGCAAATGCGGCCTTTATTAGTGTTTCTGAGCGCTAAACTTTTTGGAGAAATCAGTGAACGCACCTTTCGTGGTGCTGCACTCATTGAACTCATGCACACCGCTTCTTTAGTCCACGACGATGTTGTTGATGACGCAAATCTTAGACGCGGATTCTTTTCGATAAACGCCCTATGGAAAAATAAAATTGCCGTTTTAGTCGGAGACTTCATGCTCTCTAGAGTTCTTATTCTGGCAGTAAAACACAAAGACTACGACTTACTCGAGAAAGTTTCCGAAGCAGTACAGGAAATGAGTGAGGGTGAGCTCTTACAAATTGAAAAAGCTCGACGTCTGGACATCAAAGAGGAAATATACTTCAATATCATTCGTCAAAAAACCGCCTCACTTCTCAAAAGCTGTTGCAGCGTAGGAGCCATCAGCGCAGGTGCGTCAAAAGAAGAAATACAGGTCATTGAAGCCTTTGGTGAAAAAATGGGTATAGCTTTTCAAATTAAGGACGATTTATTTGATTACCAGGAAGAAAACAAAACAGGCAAACCTGCTCTACTGGATATTCAAGAGCGCAAAATGACTTTACCCATCATTTATACTCTACAAAACTGCTCTAAAAGTGACCGATCATTCATCATTCGAACCGTGAAAAGTCACAATACCGACAATGAAAGAGTGATGAAAGTAGTTTCTCTCGTAAAAGAATATGGCGGGATAGACTATACCGAAAAAAAGCTGCAACAAACCAAAGAGGAAGCTTTAGAAATTCTTCATACCTTTAAGCAATCGCCACAACGAGATAATTTGGAACGTATGCTTAATTTTGTGTTACACCGAAAATCATAAACAACAAATTTACATGGACATAGAAGTACCAACAACAATTGAAGAGCTAACTGACAATATGGGATTTTACATCGAATTTTTATTTGAAGCGGGATTCAGTCTGATATCAGCCGCTTTAACCCTGATTATTGGAATGTGGCTAATCAATCGATTTGTAAAAGGCACCTACAACTACATGGTTCGTAGGGATCTGGACGCAACACTACGACCATTTCTACGCGACATTCTCAACTTTGGACTAAAAGCTATGTTGTTTATCGCCGTTATTGGAATGGTGGGTGTACAAATGAGTAGTTTTATAGCGGTTTTAGGGGGTGCTGCTCTAGCCGTAGGTCTAGCTTTGCAAGGGAGTTTATCAAACTTCGCTGGAGGAGTTATTGTCCTGATTTTGAAACCTTATAAAGTCGGAGAATTTATCGAAACGGGGAGCATTATGGGGACGGTTCAGGAAATTCAAATTTTTTACACCGTACTGCTTACACCCGATAATAAGACGATTACGCTGCCAAACGGATCAATGGCGAATACCAGTATCATTAATTACAGCAGGCAAGGGACACGACGCTTAGATATGAAATTCGGTGTCGCCTACGGGTCAGATGCGGAAAAGGTTAAAGCCATTTTATTGGAAATAGCAAATTCCGACGAACGTGTAATTAAAGATAAAGACGTACTAGTCCGAATGGTTGAAATGGCGGATAGCTCTGTGAACTTCAACTTTAGAGTTTGGGTTAATGTCTCTGACTATTGGCCTTTATACTACGATTTCAACGAAAAGGTATACGCCACGTTTAACGAAAAAGGCATTGGCATTCCGTTCCCGCAAATGGATGTTCATCTTCATAAAGAAAAATAATGACTACGACAGAGAAACTTTTGGATCTACGTGAAAAACAGAAAAGACACTTTGAGTCTGGATCTACATTACCGATTTCACAAAGAAAAAAAGTTTTGCGAAAACTACTCGAAATCATCGAGGCGCATCAAGCCGATATCGAACATGCGTTATTTCTTGATTTAGGTAAATCGTCGTTTGAAGCCGTAGCCACGGAAATCGGCTACGTACGAAAAGAGATAAAGTCATTTTTAAAAAATTTAGAGGCTTGGACAGCACCTATTAAGGTCAATACACCAATACTTATTACCGGACCCGCATCGGGGAAGATCGTTTACCAACCGAAAGGAAACGTGCTTATAATCAGTCCTTGGAATTACCCTTTTCAACTGGTTATGGCTCCCCTTGCTGGAGCTTTAGCTGCGGGAAATACAGCTGTAATCAAACCTTCGGAGTTCTCATCAAATACGGAAAAACTGATTGCGAAAATTATTCGTGCTAATTTTGATGAGTCCGTTGTAGCTGTAGTAACGGGCGGTGTTGAAGAAACTCAAGCGCTATTACAACTTCCTTGGGATCATATTTTTTTTACCGGCAGTACTAAAGTTGGTAAAATTGTTATGCGCGCCGCTGCCGAGCATTTGAGTCCAGTAACGCTTGAATTAGGAGGCAAGAGTCCGACGGTAATCGCCGCAGACGCCAATATCAAGCTCGCAGCGAAACGAATTGCTTGGGGAAAGTTCATCAATGCTGGTCAAACCTGTATTGCTCCGGATTACGTAATGGTGCATCAAAGTGTCCGATCGAAATTTCGCGATGAATTGGACAAAAACATTCTAGCTTTCTTTGGAAGTAACCCGGTAGAAAGTTCGTTTTACGGGAAAATTATCTCCGAAAGGCATTTTGAACGCCTGCAGGAAATGATGCCCGAAAAGGAATTAGCTAATAAAGCTGAACGCTATATACCTCCAACATTTATTGAGCTCAGTATCAATGATGCCCACACCTCGATGGATGAAGAGATATTTGGCCCTATTCTTCCCATTATCACCTATAACGACAACCAAGAGGTATTTGAGTTTATTAAAAAACGTCCACGTCCGCTCGCTTTATATGTATTCTGCAGCAATCGAAATCTCCAAAAACGCTTTGAAACCGAAACCCACAGTGGCGGCTTAGTATTCAATGACGTAATAATGCACATTGCCAATCCCGAATTGCCTTTTGGGGGTATTGGGGAAAGCGGCATGGGAAGTTATCACGGCAAATTCAGTATTGAATGCTTTAGCCATAAGAAGCCTGTTCACAAAGCATCTACAAGCATCGATATCCCATTGCGCTACCCACCTTATAAAGATTGGGCGAAAAAGTTGGTTAATTGGTTGTTTTAATTTCCTAGTGAAATACCCATTCCACCCGGAATAGCGTACATCCTTGGGGTAAAATACCCAATCAGAAATCCAATTGACGCGCCAACAACAACATCGGATATGTGGTGTTGACCAGCATAAACTCTACTAAACATTACTGTAGCTGTGGACGCCAATGAAAGTCCACGGAAGGTCTTCCGCATAAACGGACTGGTATTTTCATGACTAGAAAAAGCCCAAAGAAGGCCGCTAGCAGTTCCTGAAAGTGCACTGCTGGCGCTCCAAAAAGAACGGTGGTCGCCATAGGATGCGTCTCCAATTGGTTGACCTACAAAATATGGTCGCTCCCTTCCAAAAGTTGACTTCGCTAATTGCGTTAAAATGTAGGTGTTGGAAAAGCTTTGCAATGCCATTACCGCTAAAGGCCAGCGTTCATTTTTGGAAAAACTGACTACACCCAAAGTTGAGAGCATTAGCGCCTGAGTGGCCAGAGGAACAATTCGAAGCTCACTTACCAACTCATTTTGAATACGATAATTACCCCCCCAATTGCCGGTGTATCGGAATTGAGGAAGACCACCGTAGGCATAAATACCAATTGCGGTCGCACCCACTGCTGCCGAATAAACCACGTCGTTCTTTTCCAACCTCCACTGCGCGTTTAACCCTGCTAAAGGAAAGATGCATACCGTTAGTATGCTCAAGAAAAAACAAGTAAGTCTAGATTTAATCAAATGACCTGAGAATTTAACCGGCTACTATTGCAATACGAGCTTCTTTGTTACCGACCCATTAGGGTGCATAAAACGAACAAAATAAATACCTGAAGGTAAATTTGATAAATCGATCGCAGCTTCTACACCCGCTAATAAGTCTTCTGTCAGCACCACTCGACCATCCATTGATAATATTTCTGCCGTGGTATTTTCGGGTGCAAGCAAACGAAAACGACCGGAACTTGGGTTGGGAAACACCTTAAACTCCGATTCTCTGGCAAATTCTTGCTGGGAAAGATTGACGTGAAACAAGGGGCTCTCCCAAACTCCCCTGCCGTAGGTTCCCGCGCGGATGGTTCCGATATTGTATTGGATTTTCAAATCATAAACCATTACATTGGGCATATTATCGAAGAAAGGAATCCACTCGTTCATTCCTTCTTCAAAATAATACACGCCAACATCCATCCCTACGTAGAGTCGTTCTTTTTCGCCTTCTTGAATAGTTATCACATTAGCCGGCAAATTAGGCAGTCCATCACTTATTGAGAACCAACTTTCGCCGGCATCGATACTCTTGAAAACCTTTGAGGTTGAAATATAGCCCCCGTATGTTGCGTATAAAATTTCGGGATTATGAGGAGAAACTTTTAAGTCTGTCATAGCCAATCCGGTTGGCAAAGAACCTCTAGTCATCGTCCACGACAATCCACCATCAGTACTTACAAACGGCCGGTTGCCGGTAGTATAATAAATGATGTCGGGATTGCTTTTACTCTGAGCGATAAATCGCACCTTAGAACCAGACTGAGTGAGCATTGTCCAAGTAATACCACCATTGGTTGAGCGCCATAGATTATCTTTTCCCACATACAGGGTTTGCGGGTCTGTCGGGTGCATGATATAAGGAGTCACCCATAAGCCTGTTTCATTTATATTTGACATCAATCGGACAAAATTTGCTCCCCCATCATCCGATCTACGAAGGTTTCCAAACTGAGTGGAAATATAGACCGTATTGGGATTGGTGGGATGAATTATAGTATGCATGCCATCCGCTCCAAAGATGTGCTTCCAGATGCCACCTTCAAGTCGGTTGGTGCCGTTATCCTGTGTTCCCATTTGCATGATATTATTAAATGTAGGACTCAGACCCATCCCGTAAATCTGGGTAATCTCAAGACCTTTAGAAATGTCTTGCCAGGTTAATCCGCCGGTATTCGTTCGAAAAATACCACCATCACAACCCACATACAAAAAGTCGCCATGATAGCCCAAGTAGTGAATATCCGCATGGACATAAGGGCGATTTTGATTGTCGTACCGCCAGTGCGATTGTATGAAAAAGTCATCGCCACCATTAAACGTTCTCCAAATATTTACCCCACCAGTAAATACGTGATCAGCATTTGTCGGTGATACTGCGATACATAAGTCGTACCAGCCTTGACCACGCTCATTTTGTCCCAGTTCATCACTCGCCAAGATGTTTGGGGTATCGAGTTTTAGAACGAAGGATTCGGCGACATCATCCGAACGGTAAAAGCCTCGCAGACCTTGCGTAGCTGAAGAAGCCAGGAGCGCATATACTCGGTTAGAATCTGCCGGCGAAACGCCCAATGCTATGCGGCTAGTTCCGTTTGCGTTTGGCAATCCATTGGAGATTTCTCGAAATGTTGCACCGCCATCCTCCGATTTGTAGACACGATTGCTTGCGGCGAAAATGACCGAAGGATTTAATGGATGATATGCCATTGAACGGAAATTTCCGCCTTGAATGATAACCGACCAAGTATTTCCTGCATCGGTTGAGCGATATACACCGTTTGAGGCAGCCACCATAATGATGCTGGTATCGTTTGGAGCAAAATAGACATCCGATATGCGAACGAATTGGTTTACTGCAAACTGCAATCCGGTGGTATCCCAACTTTGGCCTCCGTCGTAACTGCGGAGCAATCCAATACTGTACGTACTGGCTCCATAACCATCACCCGTACCGAGCAGTAGCGACTGGTTATTCAAATGATTAATTGCTAAACCAGTAGCTCCAATAACTGGCAAATTATCGGTTAGATTATTCCAAGTATGACCGTTATTAATCGACTTCCAAACCCCACCAGAAGGTGTAGTTACGTAAATTGTTTGCGGATTGATGGGGTCAACTTCCACCCAGTTTACACGACCTAAACCAGGATTATATCCACTTGTGTGATTCACCCAATCAGCAGGCCCCATAGACTGCCAATTGCCCTGAAAAAATCCCGACTTTCTTTTATTCTGATTATACTCCATCATCTCATTCCACAGCATATTTCCAGGCGGGCGTTGGCCTTCAGCTCCTGTTCTTCTCTCCATCCAATTGGCCCAGCGTTCAAACTGCTTGTGCCCCTGACCACGTTCATACGGGACATTCCCCCATTGCTGTTCGTAGGCAGCTCTAACCTCCTCCACCGTATACTGAGGATCCTCCATCATTTCCACCCAGGTCTGGGCATTAACACCTGAAATTGAGAATAATAAAACCCACAAACCGCATAAGATCTTTTGCATCGATATATGTATTTGAATTTACAGAAATAAAGATGACGAAAATACGAAAGAAAAATGAAATTCATCAACTCATCGACACGACTCAAAAGAGCAAAAGGAAAGGATTGGGAAATGCCTTTCGGACAACAAAAAATTTTAAGAAAAAGTGGTTAGGACGCAAAATTTACAGATACAATTGAGCGGGTCCATCTTCCCTGAAGTAGTCTTTTTTCACTACTACTTTGTTTGTATGTGTCCCAGTCATTATTTTATGGGACAAATCTGGGACACGAAATTCACTTTTTTGGACAAATAACATAACATTCGGCTTTTTAGGTTTAACGTAAAAAGCTGAATATCAGCGGAAGTAAATTTTAGAAAATTTACTCTAAAGGGTAGTTGTGATCCCGACAGGATTCGAACCTGTGACCTACTGATTAGAAGTCAGTTGCTCTATCCAGCTGAGCTACGGGACCAAAATTTCAGGGGCGCAAAAATAGTGTGCAATGGGCGTATTTCTCATACATATTTTAGTTTTTTTGGTTTGACAAGATAAATTCACTATAGCGGACTGAATACCAGTCATAAAGCGATTTTTGGTTATCCTTTACACAGAATTGAAGATTGCATGAACTTGCAACTCTATTTTTGCCGCAATGGAATGGCTCGTCTTACTACTTATTATTGCTGCAGCTATAAATGCCAGTCGGGTAAGACCGCAGTATGTTGGCAATAGAATTGCCTTTTACAAAAAACACCTAGGCGTACAGTTTATCATTGTCGTTGTTGTGCTGTTCTTGGTACCTGCGGTATTTTGGTTTTCTCCATTTGAGATATGGAAACCTAAAACCCTATTTTTAGACGATGTCGATTGGTTGAGTATCTTAATCTCTGTTAGCAGTGTCAATTTTATTTTCAGCTTCACTAATCTTATTTACAAAAACAGAGATCTCCTTCATGAGAGCGTGATTTTTGGCTTACCAAATTACCTTCTGCCTTCAACGTGGAAGGAATGGTGGATTTTTACATGCTTTATTTCGGGAGGCGTAGTTTTTGAAGAACTGATTTTCAGACTTGTACTTTTTGGATTGCTCTACGAAACGCTCGGACTTACCAGCTGGCCATTAATTGTCTCTGCAACCATTATTTTCAGCTTAGGCCACGCCTATCAAGGAATAAAAGGCCTCGTTAGCAGCAGTTTGATGGGAATATTATTTGCCATCATATACTTAATTACCGAAACACTTTGGTGGCCCATTGCGATACACGCAATCCACAATTACAGCATTGTTGTATATTCTGCTCGCCGAATTATCGCAAAGCAGCGGGAAGTCTCGTAGCGAAATAACTTTTTGGGAAAGAACCGAATCCCAAATCTAGTAATTCAAATTCGGAGCCAACCAACGTTCAATATCTTCCAAAGCCATAGCGCGCCGTTCCGCATAATCCTCAACCTGGTCTTTACCCAATCTGCCTACACCAAAATATTTGGCTTGTGGGTGGGCAAAATACCAACCACTTACACTTGATGCTGGGTACATTGCCAAATGTTCGGTTAGCGTAGCGCCTATTCGCTTTTCAACCTCCAAAAGCAACCAGATAGTCAATTTATCCAAATGGTCGGGACATGCAGGATACCCAGGTGCCGGGCGAATTCCCTGATATCGCTCCTTTATCAAGTCGCTATTTGGCAGCGGTTCACCCGTTTCATATCCCCAAACATCGCGACGGACTCGTTCGTGCAAAAACTCAGCGAAGGCCTCTGCCAAACGATCACATAACACTTTAACCATTATCGCATTATAATCGTCCTTTTGAACCTCATATTCCTTAGCGAGTTCATCTGCTCCAAAAACGTGAACGGCAAAAGCCCCCATAAAATCATCACTTTTTGAAATGTAATCCGCTAATGCAAGATTATTGGCTCCCTCCGCCTTTTGCTGTTGCTGTCGGAGGGTATAAACTTTAAAAATTCGACCATTTTTGGATAAAACAATATCGTCACCTTCGCGATATGCCGGAAAAATAGAGCATACACCCTTCATTTGAATACGCTCATCTCCCGACAAAATACCCAACATTTCCTGTGCATCGGCGAATAATTTCTGCGCCTCCTCACCTACCAATTCATCGTCGAGAATATTTGGATAACGACCGTGAAGTTCCCAAGCTTGAAAAAATGGAGTCCAGTCGATGTAAGGCAGTAAGGTAGCCACATCCGGACGCCACTCAATAATTTCGTCTACAAGCTTTGGAGCAACAACAGGATCGTTCGAAAAATCAATTTGCAAGCCTTTTTCTCTGGCTTCAGCGATTGAGGCTAATGGTTTGGTATCACGTTTTTTGAGAAATCCATCACGTAATTTATCGTACTCTATTCTAATGTTTTCCGTAAAACTCGCCTTTACGTCATCGTTGAGCAAGTTAGAAACCACCGGTACAGATCTTGAGGCATCCAAAACGTGAATAACCGGTTCGGAGCATACAGGGGCTATCTTCACCGCTGTATGCGCCCTACTTGTGGTTGCTCCTCCGATCAAGAGAGGGATTTTTATACCTCGTCGTTTCATTTCAGAGGCCACGTGAACCATCTCGTCCAAGGAAGGTGTGATTAATCCACTCAAGCCAATCACATCGACTTTTTCCCTAACAGCGGTCTCTAAAATTGTATCAGCAGGCACCATTACGCCGAGGTCGATAACCTCGTAACTGTTACACTGCAATACCACGCCCACGATATTTTTCCCGATATCGTGTACATCCCCTTTAACAGTAGCCATGAGAACCTTTCCTTTATTTTGCCGTGCTTCTGGCTGTTCAGCCTTCATTTGCAATAGATAAGGCTCTAACCACGCCACCGATTTCTTCATTACACGAGCACTTTTCACGACTTGAGGTAAAAACATCTTTCCCTCCCCAAATAAATCCCCCACCACATTCATCCCATCCATCAATGGTCCTTCGATAACCTGCAATGGATTACCAAGTTCTGCGAGCATTTCAGCGGTGTCCGTTTCTATGTATGCGTCGATACCCTTAATCAGGCTATAGCTCAAACGCTCCTTAATCGGAAGTTCCCGCCAGGAAAGGTCTTTCTCGCTTTTTCTGGTTTCACCGCTAAATTGTGCGGCAAAGTTGATCATACGCTCCGTTGCATCAGCACGTCGATCAAAGAGAACATCCTCAACGTGCTCAAGAAGATCCTGAGGAATATCAGAATAAACGCCTATCTGACCGGCGTTTACAATCCCCATGTCCAAACCGGCACGAACCGCATGATACAAAAACGCGGTATGCATGGCTTCGCGAATGGGCTCATTACCTCGAAAACTAAATGACAAATTAGATATCCCTCCACTGGTTCTGGCTCCGGGTAAATTTTCTTTTATCCAACGAATGGCATCAATAAAATCAATCGCAAAACGATTGTGCTCCTCCATTCCCGTCGCAATGGTAAGTATATTGGGATCGAAAATAATGTCGTGCGGAGGAAATCCTACTTTTTGAGTAAGTATCTGATACGCTCGCGAACATATTTCAATCCTGCGCTCAAAGGTATCGGCCTGTCCAATCTCGTCGAAGGCCATAACAACCACTGCCGCTCCGTATCGCTTAATCGTTTGTGCTTGCTGAATAAAAGCCACCTCCCCTTCTTTCAGAGAAATGGAATTTACGATTCCCTTTCCCTGAACACACTGTAAACCCGATTCTAGCACCGACCATTTACTCGAGTCGATCATGACAGGAACACGGGCAATATCGGGTTCAGCGGCCAATAAATTGAGAAAATCCCGCATTACTTTTTCCGAATCAAGCATTCCGTCATCAACATTTACATCGATGATTTGGGCGCCGTTTTCGACTTGTTGCCTTGCGATTTCGACCGCTTCATCTAGACGTTCTTCTAGGATGAGTCGGGCAAACTTACGCGAACCGGTAATGTTGGTTCGTTCGCCAATGTTTACAAAATTCACATCGTCTCGGTGATCAAAAATCTCAAGACCACTGAGTTGAAGACGAGTTGGTGAACTCTTTGGTTTGCGAGGCGCGTATTTCGCAGCCTCCTCAGCAATTAACCGAATATGCTCGGGAGTTGTGCCGCAGCATCCCCCAATAATATTCACGCAATTTTCTTCAAGAAAAGAGCGAATATTTCGTCGCATTTCTTCCGGACCCTCGTCGTATTCTCCAAAAGCGTTGGGCAAACCAGCATTGGGGTGAGCACTGACGTAAAACGGCGCCATCCTCGATAAGTCTTGTAAGTGCGGCATCATTTGCTGAGCACCCAAGGCACAATTAAGTCCAATACTCAGCAATGGCATATGTTGCAATGAAACCAGCAAGGCCTCTACCGTTTGTCCGGATAATGTCCTCCCTGAATTATCGGTAATGGTACCGGAAACCATTATTGGCAATCGCTTCGATCGTTTTTGAAAAACCGCTTCAATGGCTGATAAAGCTGCCTTAGCGTTCAAGGTGTCGAAAACCGTTTCCACCAAAAGCAAATGTACACCACCCTCCATAAGTGCGTCTACTTGCTCCTCGTAGGAAGCTTGTAATTCACTAAAAGTTACAGCCCGAAATCCCGGATTATTAACATCCGGAGAAATAGAAGCCGTTCGATTGGTCGGCCCGATGCTTCCGGCCACCATTCTGGGTTTATGTGGCTCACGAATGCTCCATTCACTTGCGGCTTCACAAGCCAAACGAGCCGCTTGATGGTTGAGCTCCCAAACCAACTCTTCCAGATGATAATCGGCCTGAGCAATTGAGGTTGAATTGAATGTATTTGTTTCGGCAATATCTGCTCCCGCCTCAAAGTAAGCGTGGTGTATTGCACTGATAATGTCGGGTCGTGTAATCGACAATAAATCATTATTCCCCTTTAGTGAATGAGCGTGATTGGCAAAGCGATCACCACGATAATCATTCTCCTCAAGTTTATACTGCTGTATCATGGTACCCATTGCACCATCTAAGACAAGAATACGCTTAGATGCTTGACCAAATACGTCGATTGATGGTTCTGCAATTGAATTCTCTTTCATGTCCCTCTGCGAGTTTAAATAATTTTGCCAGAGAATGACCGAAAAGAGTATGCGATGCCAAAAGAAGCAATATTCGCGCTCATCTTCCCCTATTCAGGGACGGAATTAGCACCACTTTACATTAGAATATCGTAAAAGGTTGCTAAGACTTCAAAGGGCCGACTCCCTCAGTCTTTCTCTATAAGCGGTGCAAATATATGTGTCAATTTAATTGTTTTTGTAATCATTGAAAAAATCTCGAATGAAATTGGCAAAATTTAAAAAATATCGGTTAAATATGACCTTATAATACTCGTTCACTGCCTACATTTGTTGTTTGAAAAAATCACTTTCCGTTATGGCTGACAAACCACTCATCGTTGGTATTACCGGTGGAATTGGAAGCGGGAAAACCACCGTTGCCAAAATTTTTGAAAAAATGGGAATCCCCATTTACATCGCAGATGAAAAGTCACGCGAACGCACGGCCACAGATCCGCGGATTAAATCATATATCCAAGAGACCTACGGCGATGAACTCTTCGATAGCGACGGCTCGCTAAAGCGCAAGGCATTGGGGGAGATTGTTTTTCCGGATAAGGATAAACTAAAAGCTTTAAATGAAGTCATACATCCAATTGTAGCTGAGGATTTTAAAGAATGGTTAGCGCAGCAAAACGCACCCTACATTCTCAAAGAAGCAGCGGTGCTATTCGAATCGGGAACGTACAATGATTGTGACTACATCATTGTAGTTATTGCTCCCCGCGAATTGAGGATCAAAAGAGTTATGGAGCGGAGTGGATTAACTCGAGAAGAAATTGAATCGCGAATGAACCACCAATGGTCGGACGACGACAAAATTGCACTGAGTGATTTCGTAATTCGCAACGGCGAAGACGACGCCCTCATGCCCCAGATATTTGAAATACATGAAGATCTTAAACGCAGCACAAATTCGGGAAGTTGACCGACTAAGCATTGAAAGAGAACCTGTTTCCTCTACAGACCTTATGGAGCGCGCAGCTGTTAGAGCGTGGGAAATCATTAAAACGGTTGCTGCAGAAAACAAGGCCCCAATACTAGTCGTTTGTGGAACTGGTAATAATGGCGGCGACGGATTAGTCATTGCCCGGAAAGCACAGGAATGCAATTTTAATGTGCAGTGCATCGTCGTAAGCGCCGATAAATCACCCGAAGGATCACCAGACTTTAAGATCAATCTCCAGCGGTTGAAAGAAACTGGGGTGTCCTTGCATATCGCTGCGAGCCCACCAGATACAATCGATCTTTTTCCAAATACCATCATCATCGACGCACTTTTTGGAACCGGACTTTCTCGTCCGGCCGAAGGAATTTATGAAATATGGATAAAATGGATGAATGCTTCGGGATTAAAAACCATAAGTATCGATATTCCTTCTGGACTTTTCTCCGACGACCCTAGAACGGATGTGCCTATCGTTCAAGCGCAGTACACCTTGACTTTTGGTTGCATGAAGTTCTCCTTTGTCTTTCCGGAAAGTGCGAGATTCTGCGGATTTGTCTACTGTATAGATATAGGATGGGATGCAAAAGCTGTAGCGGAACAAGATTCCAATTATCATTTTATTCAAGCGGAAGATTTAGCATCCTTATTAAAACCCATTGATCCATTTGCTTATAAAAACACCAGAGGACATGTACTGATTAGCGGAGGAAGTAAAGGCATGTATGGAGCACCAATGCTGAGTGCCAAAGCGGCTTTTCGTGTTGGCGCGGGTCTGGTCAGCGTACATGTCCCACAAAGGGCGGAAACGATTGTACACCAAAGCCTTCCAGATGCTTTGTGTGTTTCGGACGAAGAAGAAAACTACTTAAGTAGATTTCCCAAGGCCCATAAATTTCACAGTCTAGCCATTGGAATGGGTATGGGTGCAAATAGCGAGCAGGTTTTAAAGCAGGCAATTATTGAATTTGGAGGTCCAATAGTGATTGACGCTGACGCCCTTCGTTACCTATCTGAAAACCTCACATGGATGAGCTTTTTGCCCAAGGGTTGCGTTTTAACGCCACATCCAGGCGAGATGGCAAATCTGCTAAAAAGCAAAAACTTCAGATTGAATGATGTTGTCGACTTTGCCGTTAAACATATGGTCTACATAAACTTAAAGGGCTCGTTCAGCGCGTTAATCACACCAACGGCTAAGGTATTTTTCAACGGAACGGGCACTTCAGCCTTGGCTGTTGCGGGCACAGGAGATGTTCTGAGTGGGATGATTGCAGGTTTTTTGGCTCAGGGTTATAGTACCGTTGAAAGTGTTCTTCTGGGAAATGGGTTGCACGGTTTGGCCGGGCAATTGGCTGCTAAAAAATTAGATATAACCAGTGTAACAGCCAGTGATGTTATCGAGCACGTTGGCATTGCAATTCGAAATTTACGCTCCCTACAGATTACTTAACGCGGCGCATACAAATAGCGTATAGGCTGAAGATTGGCAACCTTAAGAATAACTTCTCCTGTCCCTAATCCTTTGATAGCCCCCAAATCAAAATCCTCAATATTATCGAGTAGCTGATCGCATTCACCGGTATTTTGCACGCCTGGAAGCAAGAGGATTTCTGGAGGCTGTGTACCTTCAACCTGTTCCCAGTATAGAGTAGTTTTCGCTATTTGACAACCGGAATATTGTATATCTACACTTAGGCACTCCCCTTTTAATTCAGCAAAAATCACATCACCCTGACTCTCAAAATCCGGGGTTCGTTTTCGAGCTGCTAAAATCGGCGAGCAGTTTTTATAACGAAAGCGTTCTTCATCGCGAAAAGTATCTTCGTGCGAACGAATTTCTTGTTCTTCGTCAACCTGCATTTCGGGAGCAAAAGGCACGTGCGGTGGAGTATCTTCGGCTTTTTGCTTGGTTTTACAGCCAAAAATTAAAAAACTACTGGACAATAAGAGGAATCTGAATATTCTCATATCGGTGTTTGATTATGTAGGTGCCTGATGATTGTGGCGCCAAAAGTACATTTGATTCTTCAACTTGAAAAAGCATTCGACCTTGCAAATCATAGACCGACCAATGAGAAGAAACCGATTTCGGCAAGACTACTTCCCCCCCGCTACGTGAAGGATTTGGGTAAGCAAAATAGCGCTGGGCTTTTAGACCGAATTCGTCAACACTTAGGTTTTTTCCCGACAATGTTTGAGGATCTAAATTAAGCGGATCCAGCCAAGGTTTTAACTGTCGATCTGAAGAGCTACCATTACCATCCCATTGATGCCAAAACATTCCGTAATAGTCGGGCGCATTTCGTAAGGCGCAAGAAGCTGCACCTCCAGTCAGCGTGCCTACCACTAAGTCATTACTTAAATCAAAGATTGGCGATCCCGACGATCCGGGCTCAGTTACTCCATGACCACTTTGTGTAGCCGACCAGACGAGTCGCCAGTGCAAGGGCGTACTCTGTTGTGAAAAAACCCCGGGAACAGCCGGTCCGTTAAAAAACGATATCTTTTTGACATCACCACTTGGATGATGTATGCCATACCCAGAGGCAGGTGCCGTATTTTGACGAGACCAACCCGCAAAACGATGAGTACTGGCCTGGAAGCTCGGATCATTAATCTCCAACAGAGCCACATCACTGCCTGTGTTTCCTCCACCGTCGAAAGAACGCATGCGCAAAACACAACCCGTATAGGAAATAATGTTTTGGGGCTGTTGCTGATTTGAGCACGTTGGGCGGTGCGCATTAAATTCAAATTCCCAATTTTGAAGATTATCATTTGTTGCAAATGCGCCCGTAAAAAAATTCAATCCATTATGCTCTGCAGTCAAAATATAGGGCTTACCGTCCAGTGCTGTATTATTGACCAATACCCCGCTACCCGAACCTGATAAATTACCGACATAAACGGTAATTCGAACAACAGACTCGCCAAGAGTAAAATAAGGTTGACCTTCCGGACAAGCGATATTTACATTGCAACTTCCACTTGTCTCCGGTAAATCTGGAGAG
>REDE01000077.1 GCA_007693635.1 Flavobacteriales bacterium
CCTCGTCACCATCTTCCAGTATCAATTGAAGGTGTAAAAGAAGGTGACTTCACAATGGTATTCGGATTCCCAGGTAGTACCGATCGTTATCGTACTAGTTTTGGTATTCAACAAGCATTGGATAAAACCAATAACGCGGTAGTAGATGTGCGCGATGTTAAACTTGCGATTATGCGTGAGTACATGGATGCGGATCCCGCTATGCGTATTGCTTTGGCCTCCAAATATGCTCAAACTGCAAACTATTGGAAGTATTTCCAAGGTCAATCTGAGCAATTACGTCGCAATCGCGTGTACAATAAAAAGCGTAAAATTGAAGATGATTTTCGCCAATGGGTATCTGGTCTTAGCGATGCCAAGGAACGTGAGCACTTTGGTCAAGCTTTGAAACTCATCGAAAGTTCATACAGCACCAGCGATAAGTATGCTGTCACAGAAATCTATGCTCGTGAAGCTGGATTGTCCGGTGCAGGTATCTGGTTATTTGCCCTCCGTGGAGCATTTACCCTAGATCGCTATTTCCAAATGGAGTCTGAATTTGCTGCAAAAATCAAAGCTGAAAAAGATAAGGCAAAAAAGGCCGAATTGATTCAACAAAGAGACGCAGTTCTTGGTCAGATTAAGGCAGCACTAGAAGCTTCTGCAGCTGATCATTTTGAAGATTACCACGCTGAAATGGATCAGCGTATGGTAGATGAGTTGCTATATCTATACTCTAAAAATGTTGATGCGGGTGTTCATCCTGACTTTTTTGCAAGTGTAGTAGCAAAACGCTATAAGGGAGACTTCTCTAGATTTGCTGCTGATCTATTTTCAAAGAGCATCTTTGCCGACAAAGATCGCTTTATGAAATTTATGGCTAAGCCAAAGCAAAAGACACTCGAGCGCGATCTTGCCTATACTGCTTCTAAGGATTTATATGCTGCCTACCAGTACGGAGCGAACAATCATCCAGAGGCCGAAGCAAATAAAAATAAAGGCTATCGCATCTTTGTTGAAGGTCTTCGTCGCATGCAGCCAGATCGCAAATTCTATCCAGACGCCAATAGTACCCTGCGTTTGACTTGGGGTACGGTAGGTAGCTATCACCCACGCGATGGAGCTTTCTACGATTTCTTCACTACCCATCAGGGTATTTTGCAGAAGGAGAATCCAAACGACCCAGAGTTTGTTGTAGACGAAAAACTTCTGACTTTGTTGAGAAATCGTGACTTTGGTCCTTACGCAAATGAAAATGGTGATTTGGTAGTCAACTTCATTTCCAATAACGACATTACTGGAGGTAACAGCGGTAGCCCAGTTATAAACGGAAAAGGCCATCTTATCGGTTGTGCTTTTGACGGAAACTGGGAAGCTATGAGCGGAGATATTTTCTTTGAAGATAAAATTCAACGTACAATCTCAGTTGATGCACGTTACATTTTATTCATCATCGACAAATATGCAGGAGCAAAAAATATCATTGATGAAATCACCATTATTTCTGGTGATGAAAGTACTGCTGTATCCGCAAAATAAACCTTAGATAATAAGTAAAGACTAAGCCGCCCTCCTCCGAGGGCGGCTTTTTTGTGCCTTTTTTGAGCCTTTTTTACGCTGGGAAGATGTCGATAAATTAGCGTCAAAGGTTTAGTTAATCGGGAATAAGTTGTTTGGAAAACTAAGCCCTCTCGAGCCTCTTTGACATTCAGTGTTATCTAAAAGCCTTTTTTGTTGTTTAATAGCTACGCTTTAGTTTGTTTGCGTGACTTCATTTTTTGTTAAAGAGAGTTTAATGCCGAAGCTTTGGCTGGAAAATTATAGTTTTATTAATATCCTATTTTTTCAGCGAAATGATATTCAAAGGTTTATGCCGTGTAAGCTATTTGGAAATTCTTCCCGGTGCTTTGCTTTGCTTATATCTTTGCTAACTATTAATAATTAAAACAACTACTCTGATGAAAAATTACTTTAATGAAGAGAGAGGCGTATTTCGCTTGCGAGGGTTTTCTTTTTCTATTCTGCTCTTGTTGAGCGTGCTCGTTTTTCCCCTGCGGGCACAAATCGTTTTGACCACGGCAACTGGTACAGGTTATGACGGGGGCAATGGTGTTGGTGGTGATGCGGCTGTGACTTTTGTTATTGAAAACACTTCCAGCAACGCATATATATTTAATGAGTTGGATATGTTTTGGCAAACAGCTAATTCCAATTCAAATATTGAATTATGGGTAAGTAGTACTGACTTATCAGGCTTGCCAAATATTGCAGCTCCAGCATGGTCGCAAATTGCCACGGGAGGTCCAGTTATAGTTCCAACAAATGGATATTATCCTACTCTTAATAATATTGCTTACATCATACCTGCAAATTCTGTACTTCGGTTTGCGGTCCGCTCATCAAATGGTATTCGTTATAGCGGGCCTGCTGGTCCTCCAGCTCCAAGTAGTTTTACTATGAGTGGGGTTTCCTTGCATTCAGGCGATTTTCAAATCAATGGTCAAAATATCGGCTACGGTGGAGCGTTTCCTAGTCCTACGAATCAGCCGAGATGGTTTACCGGCGGGGTGACCTTGATTTCAGCTACGGGAACAGATTTGGCTATTTCAGAGTTTATTCAGCCTTTGGCGGCTTGTCCTGGCTCGTCCGATGTCGTCGTAGCTATTCAAAATGTTGGAGGTGATTCTATTACCTCTGCAACTTTGGGGTGGACAGTTAATGGCGTTGCCCAAACTCCCGTAACTTGGACTGGTCAGTTGAATACCGGTGATACTACGCATGTGACTTTAGGGGCCTTTGCAACTGCGGCCAATACGGTGTATAATATTGAAACTTTTATTAGTAGTGTTGGTCCTGGTTCCGATAATAACACATCCAACGATACACTTGGACTTGCTTATCAAGCAGCTATTGATGGTAATTTCACCATCAATCCTTCTGCACCAGCATCGGCGACGAACTTTCAGTCGTTTACGGATGCTGTTAATGCCTTGAATACTTTTGGCGTTTGCGGTCCGGTAGTTTTTGAAGCCGTAGCGGATACCTTTAGTGAACAGGTTGAGCTAGGTGCTGTTGTTGGCGCATCTGCTGTTAATACTATTACTTTCAAGGGAGCGGGTGCCGGAAATACGGTTTTAACATTTGAGCAAAATGTAACGAGTGAGCGATTTACCTTTAGATTGGAAGGCTCATCTTTTGTTACATTAGATAGTATGAGTATCGTAGCTCCAGAGACTGGTTCTTTTGGTTGGCCAATTCACTTGTTTAACGGAGCTCAGGATATAACGGTTAAAAACTGTAGCATCGTTACTCATGCTAGTACTACTTCAACTAACTATAACGGTATTGTTGCTTCAGGTTCAAATACGAGCTACACCACTGGTTCAGCAGGTTTCTCAAACTTGGTATTTGATAACAACGTTTTTGTAGGTGGGTATAATTCAGTTCGTTTAAATGGTTTAGCTGCTAGCCGAGTTGAAAATGTTCAGTTTACAAATAATGAGTTGGTCGATCTTCGCTGGGCTGGTTTTTATGTTACCCAAGGTAATAACCTTACGGTTGATAATAACTTTCTTATTGGTCAAAACGGTATAACCACCGGTGGAGGTATTTATTTGCTCAATATTGATGGATTTACCATCACAAATAACCGAGTATTTGATCAAGGACAGTATAGCTTGTACTTTTCAAACTGCTCGGGAACCTCAGCAAACCCTGCGCTTATTGCAAATAATGAATTAAGCGGAATTGGAAATACCGGCAACTTCGGTTCGGCAATTCGGTTTTTAGGATCTTCTTCAAATGTAGATATCGTAAATAATAGTGCTTTACAGGAGTCAGGCACCGGTCGTGTGTTCCAAATTACCGTAGCTACTCCTAGTAACTTGAGATTGCTTAACAATACTTTCGTTCACACGGAATCAAACGGATATGCGATGTTTATCAGCAACGCAAATGTCTTGTCTGAAATCAATAATAATAATTACTTCAGTCCGGGAGCAAACTTCGTTCATTACAATAGTGATGTAGCGAACTTAGCGGCCCTGCAAGCTGTAAATAATCCAGCGGGTAATGATGCGAATTCAGTTTCGGCAGACCCGCTTTACGTTGCGAGTAATAATCTCATTCCTTTAAATGGAGCTTTGGATGGTGCAGGAGTTGCCTTCCCAACGGTGACTACTGATATTACAGGCGCTACACGTGCTACTCCACCCGATATTGGGGCTTACGAATTCGTGCCTGTTAATGCAGATCTGGCTTTGGTTTCAGGTGAATTACTTAACGGCCAATGTTTGTCTAGCAATGACTCGATTTCATTTAGAATTGTTAATACAGTAGGCGCAACAATTAACTTCGCTGTTGACTCAGTTGTGGTAACTTATGAAGTTACCGGACCTGCAAATACCACGGGTACTGTTGTATTTAATTCTGGTATTCTCGCGGAAGGTGATACGGCAACAGTCTTTGGGGGAGGTATTGACCTTTCTATACCAGGGATTTATACGTTGAATGCATTTATCGATGTTAGTGTGATAAATGAATCTCCAGCAAATGATACTCTAGCGCCTGTTGTGCATGAAGTTCGTCCTGTAATTACTGTAACTCCACAAACGATTACGGTTAATAATCCTAATGATTCAGTCACAATTTCGGTTACTTCTCCATTCATGCCGGGTGGCGATGTGTTTATTTCTGAAATTTGTCATTTCCGTGGATCTGCTAATGGTGCTCCCGTTGGAGGATGGCCTTCATGGCTAATCGCCGATGACTTTATTGAGATTAGCGGTGTGCCAAATACGGACATCTCCGGTTATACCATCGAAATGTGGTCTGATGTGACATTGACAAATGCATCTGTTTTAGCGCCAGGCACAATTTTGAGCCCACAAGGTACTGCCGTTATTGCAACAGGTCAACTTGGATCAAGTGTGCCTAGCCCGGCAAACTTCTATTACCATTCCGGCTATACAGGAACTATGGGGTCAACTACCGCACAGGGCTACATAATCAAGGATCAGTCTGGAAATATCGTTGATGCGGTTGTTTACGGTAATATTGCGTTTCCTGCTGCAGCAAATGTATCTGCCGCTGATTGGTCCGGAACTACTCCAGCTCAAGCAAGTGCCGGTAATCGTCTCGAAGGACCTTATACCAAGGATGCGACAAACTGGATTAATTCAAGTGTCTCTCCTCAAGATCCTAATGTCGTCAACAATAACGTAACACTTCCAGCACCACCAGCTTTCCCTGGCTTGGAGTGGAGCCTTCAAGGTAATGTAATCGATACTTTGGCTCGAATTACTGTTGGACCTTGGCCAGTGCCTGGTACATACTATTATGTAGCTACCTACCAGAGTCCTTGTGGCCCTCTAACAGATTCTGTTGAAGTAATAGTAGACTTCCCGTTCTGTGCCGAACCAGATAGTGTTGTTGTTGATGCTAGCTGTACTGAAGCAGAGGTTAACTGGGTGTCTGGACCTGACGCGGTTTCAACAGCAGTTGAGTATGGACCAGTTGGTTTTGCACAAGGAACAGGGACTCTTGTTTCAAATGTCTCAAGTCCTTATCTAATAACGGGCTTAACAGCAAATCTTGACTACGATGTATACATTATTGACTCGTGTGGTTCTGGACAGGGTCTTGGTGTTGCTATGGAAACATTCACTACGCTAGATGAGCCATTCGCTGCGGGAATTTCTGTAAATGATAATGGTAATGGTAATTTTGATTTCAGTGCCGATGTCAATTCGGTTGGAACCATTACTTGGGATTTTGGTGATGGCAACGGAGCAAGCGGAGATTCAGTAAGTCATACTTACGGAGCTCCTGGAGCTTATACAGTAACCATGATCGCGGAGAATGCTTGCGGTGCTGATACAATCACTACTACGGTTGACTTTATTAGTATTGATAAGTTTGCCCTGACTCAGATTGGCATATTCCCGAATCCAACTTCTGGGGCTTTTGTTGTGGATAATTTACCGCAAGAAGGCGGACAAATAATTATTCGTATCAACGATATGCAGGGACGCACAATCATCAGTCGAGTTCTTAATCAAGGACAACAACAGCGTTTGGATCTGGATCTAGGTCATCTAAGTGCAGGAACTTATTTCCTTAATATTTCTAATGATGCTGGAACCATAACCAAGCCAGTCTTATTGAAAAAATAAGACCTAGAATTAGCATAGAAAAAGCGACTCAATACTGAGTCGCTTTTTTTTTCGCTATAAGCTTTTAGTGAGCCGACGATTACATTCACATTCTGAAGTGTGAATATGCTCGAGAAGAGTCAAGCAGATAATTGTTTTATAGAATGGACATAGTTATCCTAAACTTTGGAAGAGTAATTTGAAATTTAGTGCGAAATCAACGAAGTTAAAATGCCAGACCTATACGCGGTGTTTCTAATTTATTTCGAATGCTTAATGGTTGAATACTCAGAATTGTGTGCGGCTATTCAAGATAAGCAAGAGGTGACAATGTAGTTTACACCTGTACTTCGTAGTTTTTCACAAAAAAAGCCGCCTCATTTAGAAGCGGCTTTTAAATATAGACCCCATACTAGACTTAGAAGTTCATCCGGAATTGTTCACCATATAGAACTCTAAGATTAGCATCTTTGGCAAATTCTAAATGGTATTTACCGTAGGGGAGATCACTTACGAGATATTCTACACACTGACGTGAAACCGGTACGTAATCAGTTATAGCCGCGGAAACTACGTTTGAAAATAGCCAAACAAAGATATTGCCCGATTGCGCAGTATTCGCTTGGTATCTAAATTCACCATACCGAGAAAAAACGGTCTCTCCCGTATTGACATCCCTAAAAATAAATTGTAAGTCGATTAGGATTTCACCAAGTGCACCAATTTTTTTCCATTTGTGAATAATTGGAAAGAGGACGAGGTCTGCTTGAAAAACTGTTCCAAAGGCTTCTAGGGATTGTTCCATGAAAATCTCCGTGTCGTACGCTCCCTCCATTTGCAAAATTTCAGCTGCAATGAATGGCGGAATTGTATAGTAGCCTTTGTTGGCTAGAGGTCTATGCATGGTTGCGTAGAAGTATTCTTTTGCTTCAACATTCGTCGTTTGGTTTACTGGAGGCATCACCAATATGGATAATGGCTTTTCAGCGTAGAAGTGTTCAAAGGTTTCTCCACGAGTTGCCGGCTTTTGCATGTTGCATGAGGCGAGGAGTATGGCAGACGCCATTAGAGTAAAAATAAATTTTATATGTCGCATTTTAGTTGTTTAATTTTTGTCAAAACAGATAAGCTTTTCATGATGCTTGCTGTTTTAATTATAA
Organism: Flavobacteriales bacterium; assembly: GCA_007693635.1. Taxonomy (GTDB): domain Bacteria; phylum Bacteroidota; class Bacteroidia; order Flavobacteriales; family Schleiferiaceae; genus CSBr16-58. The sequence continues at coordinate 7,292 of REDE01000077.1, forward strand.
ATCATGATTATCTCGAAGCTTTCTTGCCATCTTCAACACGGTCGCTCATCATTTTCAGCAACTGCTGTATAAAAAACGCCGATTCGGGATAGGTTTGCATTTCAAGTTCTAACATTCGCTCTCCTTGTTTTTCACGTCCTTGTTGAATTAAGAAAAATCCGTAATCGGCATAAACTCCCGGAGGCGGGACACCTCTTTGGCCTTTTTTGGCATTGTTGACCACGTCGGCATAAGCGGCAATAAGTCTTTTGGCTGAACGATCATCTAAGTTTTTTTGGTGAGAATATACGGCGTCATCGTATTTGCCCCAGTAATACATGGGCTTTGCGCAACTGCTCATCAGTGCGGTGAGGATTAATATCCCGGTAATCTTTCGCATGTGAAAAAGGATTGGTTAAAAAAATATAAAAGACTCTATGATAGTTTAAGTAATGCAGTACTGCTTAGGTGTGCATTACAAAAAAAGAAGACCATCTGTCCTTGAACGATGGTCTTCTTATTTGTTTAAGGAAGCATTATTTTCCTTGTTTCTTGGGCTCCCAGAAAGACATTTTTCCTGTAGATTTCCATGCCTTGGTAGCGTACACGTACCTCATGGTTTCCCGGGGGAATTGCGTAGCGCTCTGTCTTAGTCCGGTTCGGTTTGTCTTGAAATACTTTGGCGTAGAAAGGACTTCTTTCGCCAACAATGACCTCTACACGATCTTTGTATTTGGTTGTGCTGCTAACAAACTCCAGATAACCTTCGCTCTCAAGGCCGCTTACTGTGGCTTTCATTCCTGTACAAGAATTTAAGCTTAGTATGATGGCGATTCCCATCAGAACCAGACCACTCATTATTTTGGTTTTCATAATTTAAAGATTTTGTTGGTTGTTTTAAAGTTACCTAATTCGTGATCTTTTGCTTATCTCTTGATTTCTCTGAGGTAGTACTGACTTAAATCTGTCTTGTCAAAGTCACCTTCCGTTAGAGCAACAATGCTGAACTCACTAGTAGGGGAGTCGCCCGACATAGACATGACGCGAACTTTTCCAACTGGTTTTCCAGGTAATTCCATCATCATTCCTGTTTGTGGATTTTGAACTCTGCGTCCTTTGCTGATAATTTCAAATACATCACCTGTTTTGAGACCTTGCGATGCGCCACCAGCCATAAGGATTACATCATCCTCTACCGAAAGGATATATGAACGCCATGGACGATTGGTACAGTTGCGGACAATATTTTCGGTTAGTTTTGAAATCGCCGCGGAAATCGCCTGATCGCTTAGTGCTGCATCAAAGCCGGCTTGCTCACCAAATCCCATAACTGATTTTGCGGTTCTTGAAGCTTCGCCTTTTCCTTCTTCTGAGTAAATCACCTCACCGGTAGCAACGTCGACTAAGCGAACACTAACACCGGCAAAGACAGTTTGCGTTTTCGTGCGCGAGAAAAAACCTCTGGTTCCTTCAACACGACGTCCAAATTCAGTTACTGATCCAAAGATTAAAAAGTCTGCACCAACTTTTGAAAGTGTTTCTGAATTACCTTTCATTGCAGCCTCTTCCTGCACGGCGTCAAAATCCTGACGCTCTAATAGAATAAAGGCCTGTGAGGCTACCAACTTTGTACCTAAGATGTCAGCGGCTTGATTCTCTAATGGGTTGTTACGCTCAATGTCGAAAAATATGCCTTTGCCATATTTTGTTTCGTTGGTAAAACGACCGATGGCTACCAAACGCTTTAATGTAGGCTCAGGCACTACAAAGGTCTGCTCAATTGGAGCGTCAACTTGATAGGTCTTTGGTTGAGACGTACAAGCAGCAAAACTTGCAGCTAATCCTAAAGCAACAAGTGGGGAAATGAATTTTTGCATATTGATTTAATATATTGTTTTGAGGTGCAAAGTCAATTTATATGCCAATAAATTTTGAAATTGGAAATAATTTCATTCGACTCAATTAGCACGCCTCAAAATTACAAAACATTTGTTAAAAACCATGATTTTTTTAGTTTTTATAATTTACATTTTTAGAAGTAGCCATTTTGTCGATTCTTTTCTTTTGTTTATCTCGGAAGTTCTCTCTGAACATTTTTTTGAATCCACCAATCAGTACTAATATACGGATTATTAAGGTCTTTTCTTTTTGCTGAAAACCGCGATCAAAATTTTTTCTTAGACCATCAAAAAAAATCTTGTGCAGTAAAAAAATTCAATTTACTTTTGCCGTCCCAAAACAAAGAAATATTCCTCCTTAGCTCAGTTGGTTAGAGCATCTGACTGTTAATCAGAGGGTCCTTGGTTCGAGCCCAAGAGGAGGAGCAAAGCCGGAGAGCGATCTTCGGCTTTTTTATTAACCGGCACCTGACTGTTAATCAGAGCCCCGATAGCTATCGGGGTTGGTTCGAGCCCAAAGCCTGTACCGAAGTACATCGGTAAGGAGGAGCAAAGCCGGAGAGCGATCTTCGGCTTTTT
>REDE01000182.1 GCA_007693635.1 Flavobacteriales bacterium
GCCATTAATTTCATACTTATCGTCAAGTCCACGAAGCGAAGTCAAGTCGTGTTCTTTGTAAAGGTCAATAATAGACCTTTGATATTCCCGTATTAGTTCGTGTCTGTCCATAAAGCTTACCTATAACTTAATATAAACGAAACCCTGAAGCCTTTTTTCCGTTTTCGCCTACAAACATACGCTTTTTATTTCATTTTTTTTGTTTAAACAAAAACGTTTCTAGCCAACTGCGGGCGGTGATTAGAAATCAAACCCGGGGGCTTTAATTTTTTATTTCTAAAATTCCTGTGTTTATCTTTCTGTTTAATCTACACCTTTAAATTGGGAAATCGTTCAACCTAGTGGATAGATTTATGTTCCGCGTCGTCCCGATGCTAAGGTCGCGGAAGGGTGCCTTGTTGGGCTATGGGTGGTGTTTCACGGCGCTCGTTGCCGGCCACCTTTTTTCCGTTGGAGAAATAGAAGGGGCGTAAAGTTGTTTCTTTTAACCCCGGTAAAATGCTAGCTTCTTGCTGAAAATTATTCTACACGTGAATGCAGAGTTACGGAATCATAAGAATGATGATGCGATTGTTATTCTTAGAATGGGTACAGGGGAGTGTAGTTGCATTTCATTTTTTAAAGGTTTTGGACGGGTACGGTTTTTAATTATTGACACGACAAAAATGCCCGAGGCGCTGCGCCCGCGATTGCAGCGGAAAGCCCGGAGGCTAAGACGCCAGTGGACGCCAGCGGGCAAGAGCGACGGAGGAGCTCCTTGCCGGCTGTTGCGGACACGGCGGATTTGGCCGAGGACTTGGAGCGGAAAGCGCGATTAGGCGCCCAAAAAACAAAAACCTGTATTTTTTAGTAGATTATTTCCTCAAGTTTTTGTCGTGAGGAATAGGTGGGACTTACACGGCAGTAAGGCTTTACTCCACCTCAAGTTGATCGGATTTTCGCTGTATATCCAAAACCGTTAGGATGGCCATGCAGCCAAATACGGGCAGAGCCGCTTTGTCGATGTCGAGGAAATTGTTGACTAGTCCGTGCGAGAAGTAGGTGATGAGCGCTAAAAACGCAATGATTGCGGCATTTCTTTGGACTTCTCCGGTTAGTGTTAGACTCAGTTTGAAGCCGTAGTAAAAAATGAGTATGACCCAAATAATCATAATCAAACTACCGGGCCAGCCCATTTCGGCTAATGGACCGATATATTCGCTATGGGCATTTCCTACATCGCCGCGATTGGTGGAGATGATGGTTTTTTCGTTGGGGTTTTGGTACGGTGCGTAGAGGAACATGTAGGTTCCCGGACCGAATCCGGTGTGTGGTTTTTCTTGCCACATGCGCAGGGCAGATTTCCAGCGATTGAGTCTTTCGGTATTCGATGCATCCGTAGTGACGTTGGTAACTGAGGATAGGTGTTCTTTGCGGTCGTCTGAGGATACGGCACGGGTTTTTTCTAGTCTTTCGGTAATGCTGCTCCAGCTTAATGCCAGCACCACTAGTCCAAAGCCTATCAGTTGCAAAAATCTTCTAAAACCCCAGCCGATGTACAACATACCAGCGATGCCCATCATTAAAAATACGCTAAGCCAAGCGGCTCTGGTATAGGAAAAATAGAGTCCGAGCGTTACCACTACGGCAAGTCCTACGTACGACAACTTTCTCAGCACTCGTTCTTTATAGAGGAGCACCATTCCCCACGCAATTGTCACATACATTGCCAGAACAGCTCCGTAGGAAGTGTGTTCTTTGAAAAAGGGTTGCATTACCCACGTTCCGCTTTTTTTCGTGAAATTGTATTGTCCGTGATGAATGATGGTGTAAATCACGGCGATACTTAGTGGGATTAGATACGCGAGGTAGTAGGCTTTGATGTTTTTGTTTTCACTGAGTAATTTCGACATAAGATAGAAGAACACCACGATGGTCCATAAACGTGAAGCGAAGTATTTTATGGAAACCATAGGCAATTCGCTCAGAATAGCTGTAAACAGCATCCACGTTAAGTGGGCGATAAGAATAATGGACAGGGGGTGTTTAACAAACTTCGGGTAAAAGTTGCCGTAATAGACCAGGCGAATAAAAAAGAGTCCGGTAAGTGCAACAATAAAGGGTTCATTGGGAAAGTTCATGGTAGAGCCCAAATCCTCAAATTCGACGTTAATCGATAAGGGCGTGCTAACAATGATGAACCAGAGCACATAATCTTTTGCCAATAATACACTGGCTACCAGCGCTAAAGCAAAGGGGATTAGTAGCCCCCAATACCATTCGGTAGCTACAAAGGCGGCAATGAGGGCGACAAAGCTCATTCCACCACCAACAATCATCCAGTGATATGGCGATAGTTTGCCCATTACATATTCTTCCTGATGGTCTCTACTACGATGATAAGAATAAGCGTAAATAGAAGTGCGGAGAAGAAGCTAACTACGACAATCAGGCTGCGTAGTGGATAGGTTTTTCTTTCGGCAGGAAAGGCGGTATTGACAGTAAATACTGCGGGAAGCGTTTCGGAAACGTCTACTTTTGCTTGCGCGTATTTGGTTTTAAGCTTCACGAACTCTTCTTTAACCAATTTGGCTTCATCGCGTAAGGATACGTAAAGTCCGCCGTATTTGGCTAGTGTATCCAGTTGATTTTGAATAGCTCTTGCTTGCTCGCTCTTGCTTCCTCGGGTGATAATTGCCTGACCTAATTGTTCGGTCATGGCTGCGGCTTGTGTTTCGTAATCGTGAACACCTTTAAAGCGCAATTCAGTTAGTTTGTCTTCCATGGTTTGTAATTCAGAGCGCATGGAGTTGTATTCTGCTTCAACGATGGCGAGCGCTTTTTCGGCTCTTTCGCGTTGGATACGGGTTTTTACTTCGTCGAGTAGATAGGCGATGTCGTTGGCTATGGCCGCGGCGGTATCGGGAGAGGTGTCGAGCACCTTTATTTCTACCGACATAAATTCAGTTCTGCGAAAGCTGATGTTGTTGTTGTATTTTTTAAAGAGTTGGGTAACTCGATAGGGGTGATTTTCTTTGATTTGATAGTGGTTCATCAAATCATATTTTTCGATGATTCGCGAGCGAATTTCGTCGGAATTTAAAATTTGCAAAAGCTGATCTGCTTGTTGCTCTTCACCAAACTCAAGAACATCTTGGGTTTTGGTCATGCCCGTTTGGGGCAGAAGTGCCTTGGAAACGGAATACGTAGATGAGGGGAATACAACCACTGTTGATTTATAACGCGGCTTAATGAAGTAAGGACTAGAGAAAACGGCCGAGATAATTGCGGCTGCAATTGAAACGATTAAAAGTGGTTTACGCCATTTCCACGCAAATAATACAATGTTACTTGAGTCAAACTCATTTCTGGGTGCGTTTTGTTCCATGGTGGTATTCTATTTTTCGCAAAAGTAAGTTAACAAGTCTTTTTTCGGGGTTCTTTTTTTCATTCACAGCAAATGCTTAAGCAACAACTGTGATTTTTAGTTTTTATTGTCGTAAGGAAACCAAGCGACTAGGGAGTACGAGTTTAAATAGGAATGGGGTGCTTAGGGCAAAGATTCCGCCAATGACCAGGCTGATTTCCCATCGGAAGACCATGCTGGCTGCAAGGTAAACGCCGTACTGCGTAAACATCATAGCTACAAGGCTTGCCCACTGGACTTTTGCTATTTTAATGTTGTAAATTCTCTTTGCGGCTATCATTTGTAAAAGGGCTGCGAGCCATTGGGTTATGAGTGTGGTAACGGCCGCTCCTAGTTCTCCGTAGAGGGATATGGCAATGATGTTGAGAAAGAAGTTTAGAATCAAACCGCCGATGGCTATGCGGTTTAGTATTCTCGTTTGTCCCCCGGCTGTGAGGGCAGAGCCAAAGAGATATCCCATATAAAACGCGGGTAAGGTGCACATGAGCACGGCGAAGGTTATGCTCATTCGCGGCGTAGCGTGGAGGTAAAACAGGTGGATGATTTCATTTTTGAAAAACACACTAATGACTACGGCACTGAGCGAAATACTCAGAAGGAGGTTGAACGAACTCCGCATTAAAGTCCCGAAATAGGCTTTTTGTTGAATTTTTCTGGTAATAATAGGTATCAACACAAAGCTGAATAGCACTCCCATCTGAATGGCGATGTCTAGCAAACGAAAAGCTCCGGCGTACATTCCGCTGGCTTCCTTGCCGCTAATTCGTTCAATCATTACCCCGTCCATGCGCGTATATAGCCCCATCAACAATATGAGTGTTGCGTAAGGTAACGCCTCACGAAGTTTTTTTCTCATTACTGCGATTTTGGGAAGCCATTGCATTTTCCCCAACTCACGACGAATTACCCCCAATCCTGTGCTAAGGGCAAGAAAGTAAGCCGCTGTTTGTCCGGCAATGAGGTATTCAATTTGAAAAGTTTTTTCTTTTTGAAAATAGAGGAAATACCCCACGACAAGTACCATGAATACTTTGTCGGCAATGGACAAAAAGGCGTCCCAGCTAAACCAGCGCAGGCCGCCGACATAAGAGCGCACGAAAAGTACAGACGCCAGAAGAAATTGGTTAAAGCCTAGCCAGGCCAGCATGCCCATCATTTTGCTGTCGTAACCCAGCACGATGCCGATACTGCCTACAACGAGTAAAAACAAAATAAGGAGCGAGAATCGTAGACCTACCAAAGAAGGGAAAAAGTCACCAATATTCCCCATTTCCCCGGCAACATTGCGTGTATTCGACATGTTTATGCCGGCATCGAGTAATACGGCAAACATTAAGGTGAGATTTAATACCGCAAAATACTCCCCGTAAATTTCGGGTCCTACTCGGTTTTGGACGACCATATCAATACCAAAAATCCAAATCGGTTTGATGAGGATATTTAGTACGAAGAAAAAAGAAACTCCGCGAATAAATGATGCTTGCATAGGAGCAAAGGTAGCCGGAATTAGGGCCTAATTCGCACTACGCGTTGGACAAAAAGTTGTTTGTCGTCGGCGAATGCGCGAACCAGATAACTTCCGGGAGGCAAAGGTGTTGTGTAGAATGTGAATTCGTTGAGTCCTGCTTTGCATGGTTGATACAGTAGTTCGCGGACGATTTGTCCGGATATGCCGTATAAATAAACGGTCACGTCGGCATCTTCTTCTAAGTTGAATTGAATGGCGATATGTTCATTAAAGGGATTGGGGTAGATAAATGGTTTTCGTTCCTGTTCGATAGTAGGGAAGATGGCGGTATCTATCACCTCTGTGCCGCGCGCGTCAATCACTTTAAGCACAACGGTATCTCCTCGGCATACGGAGTTGTAGACAGAGTCGGATGCTGCCGATGAGTCGTTTAACCATACGTATTCGTAGGGGGGTAAGCCTCCGGTAACCTCCGCTACGCATTTGCCCAAACAGTGCGCACCATTGCCGAACGGATTGAGTTTTACAAACATTCTTGTGGTATCCGGACTGATGAGCTGAGTGAGCCAAGTCCCGGATACATTGGTGGGAAGACCGTAGAATCCAGAGGCGTAAACGGTCCCGGGGTCGTTGTATTTTCGCTGTAAACCAAAGTAATCACCCCAACGATCGTAGGTGCCACTGAGTCGACGGACAAAGTTTTCACCGGCTTTAATTTCAATCACCTTGGAATATACACTGTCATTTGAGAAATAAATGGAGCTAATACCGGCAAAATCAGTGGGTGAGGTGTGAAGAAAGCCAATTACTGCTTGTGGTTGCCTGTTTTGTTGACCCACCCACGCAATGTTTGGATAGGCGTAATCTCTCACGGAGTCGCCAATGATATTTCCCCAAAAACGTGGATTAGCGCTTTTCGGGTCTTCGATTCCCCCATGATAAATTGCGGCTAAACCGGTTGCGGGATTAACGGATGTGCTGACAAACTGAATGTTTCCACTTTCAATAAACGCTCCTAACACCCGCGCATCATTAATATCTAGGCCACTCGTAGGATCACTTAAATTGGTATTTGCTTGTCGGCCATTGGGTGCAAGTCCGTAAGGAGTGGGCGTGGTAAACGCGCGTACATCCACAAAGGCGTTGGTATCGTACATGCCTCCGTGCAGTTGTACAATGAAAATCGTATCGTTTATCAAGTCGAAATTTCGATTCGACAAAAGAAAAACATCCTCAGTAATTCCCGTTGCTCCATTAACTGGGTGGAGGTTGCGCACAAATTTCCCTTCATGACGGATGTCGTGAAAGTACCGGGCGGGCAAACTATCATCGCCGCGAAAAGCCGCGTGTTTGTCCATTTGCCAGATAATCGATCCGTCAAATCCTACCTGCCACGACACGTCCGGAATGATCAGGTTGGCGGTGTAGATGACTTCATTGGGTGTAATTGCCAGACAGGGAAAGTCAGTCCAGCGATTATTGTCGAGAGGATTTCCCGGTAGGCGATATACATACCACTCGTCCATGGGGTCGTTGGTCGACGAAAATGCAAAAATCAAAAAGTTGTTCTCGGGTCTATTATTGGCTAGAAATGTCAGAATAAAACGGTCGTATTCTGGGTCATAAGCCAATTTGGGATCATAATAATTGTGGTGGGTTCCGAATGCGGAGGCAATTTGATTTAGTCCGATAAAGAATGTGGGGAAGACAGCTTCGTTGGTTTTGGTATCGTAGGCGTATAATGAGGAGTTTATTGCGGAAAGTAAAATGCCGTCGTTGGAAATGGCAAGCGTATTGTCGTTGGGGATTCCTCCGGTTATGGGGAGAGCAACTCCATTTTGCAAAATTCTCGACTTTTGCATTCCCCAAGGAATAAATGGAATAAGTGAGGAGTCTGTCTGAATGGTTTTTCTCTGCTTATTCGGTTCAATTCGCGGAAACTTCTCAGCTACAGCGTGTTTTTGTTGGCGAAGAAAGCCTCGGTAGGTTTCGCCACCTGGAGTTGGAGCTTCCAGATGAAGGATGCTTGCAGCAAAATCAGGCTCAACACTACGGGGGTCAAACGTAGACTTTTCGCCCAGCGAATTGGCGGTTTTTTGTGCGAAAAGAGGCTGGGTCATCCCGGAAACGACAGTGATAAAAACCAACATTATTATCACTGCGGTTCGATTGGAATACAAGTTAATCATACACTTCTAAATTTGCGCACAAATTACAAAAGAAGATCGATAGTGTTAGCAGCTTTTTTTTAAAGGTGGTATCGACTTAGTGTAAAGAGACTTTTCTTCAAAACTGACCTTAGTCATAGTGTGGTTTAGGGTTCAGCTTCATCTTTGTAGCAAATTAATAATCAATAATCCAAACCATAATTATGAAAAAGCGCGAACCCATTTCAAGCATCATGACTTCTTCCGTAATCACCATTAATCTGAATGATCATCTTAGAGACGTTAAGAAAAAGTTTTCCAAAGAGAATATTCGTCACCTGCCGGTAATGAACGGTGATGAGTTAGTCGGTATGATTAGCAAAAACGATATTATGCGTTTGAGCTTTGGGTCGATATTCGATAATCAAGAGAATGCAGATGAAGCTGTATTGGATATGTTGTCTGTTGATCAAGTCATGACTCACAATCCAAAGTCAATAGCTGAAGATGCGCTTATCCGCGATGCAGCAGAGATTTTCGTAAGCAGTCATTTTCATTCACTGCCGGTAGTTAATGCCGAAGGTAAGATTGCGGGAATAGTAACAAGTACAGACGTAATTCGTTATTTATTGGAGCAAATGTAGAAGCTTCATTCGAAATAGATGAAATACAGCACCGTTTAGAACGAGAATTCTAAACGGTGTTTTTTTTGATGGCGTTAGCATGAAGATTTATGTAGATGTCGGATGCAGAGCTAGTCCCCCTTTTATTCAGAGATTATAATTCAACAAGAGCAATCGTACAAGACGTTTTTCGTTCTCAGGCCCAGGGAAAACCGACGGTGATTCTTTAAGTCTAGGGGTTTGGAGGTTTGGAGGTTTGGAAGATGAGAGGTGGCTCAATAAGACCGAAATTACCATCTCCAGGGCTTTGCTCGCCATTTGGTTGTACTGGTGGTAGGTGTAACCAGAGTGCAGGGCAAATCAGCACCAATGCCTTAGAGTGTAATTGTGCTTTCGGTAATAAACGTAACGGAGATGATTGAAGGGGGTGTGAGGATTAAGTGGGGGGAAAGGTTGAGTTAAATTGGGGGTAAAATGAACGCGGGCCTCTCCAGCTACGTGCGTGGTGGATGTTTGTCGATAGTGCCATTATCAAACAATTCATGAAGTTTTCGTTGTAAAAGTTTTTTGTCTGGCAGTTGTGTTTTATATTCTGAAACCATTGTCGGTGAAAGGCTTCTGCTTAAAGCATACTCAACAACTTCGCTGTCTTTGTCCTTACAGAGTAAAACGCCCATGCTTGGATTTTCATTCGGCTTTTTAACGTCTCTGTCTAATGCTTCCAAGTAAAAGTTTAGCTGACCCAAGTGGTCAGGTTTGAATTTGTCTGCTTTAAGTTCAAATACCACTAAACATTGAAGGCCTCGGTGATAGAACAACAAGTCAATGTAAAAGTCGCTGTTTCCTACTTGCAATTTATATTCTTCTCCTATAAACAAAAAGTCCTTACCAAGTTCGAGAATGAAGTTTTTCATTTGTTTTATAAGCCCACGTTGCAAATCGCGCTCATTATGTGGTTCAGGTAAGTTTAAAAACTCAAAAACATAACTATCTTTAAAGGTATTTGTTAGGTCTCGATTAATTTCTCTCAACGCTGTTGAGAGTTTGGGGTTTCCAATCATCGTCCGCTCGAAAAGACTTGAAGAAATTTGGCGTTCTAGTTCTCTAAAGCTGTAACACTCTTGTTTTGCTAGTTTTAAATAAAACGCTCTTTATTCGGCAGACTTACACCTTGAAAATATAGCCAAATTGTGCGACCAACTAATTTCTCTCAACAGTGTTGAGAGTTTTGGAAAGTCCTTATAAGTCTCATAAAACTGCTTCATCCTCCAAATATTTTTGTCGGAGAAACCTTTTGCTTCTGGTTCTTTCGTCTTTATAAAATTGGCTAATTCTGTTACAACTGAGTCGCCCCATTCTGATTGAGCGATTTTCTTGCTGATATATTCCCCAATCTTCCAATAGAGGTTTATTAGTTCAGCGTTTACAGCTTTTATAGCATTAGTTCGAGATTGTTTTATAAGCTGAATTATTTCCGTAAATCGATGGTCCATTTTTGTTTTTATACTAAAAATTTATATTTTCAAAACCGTAGTTCTATGTGCTACTCGAATTTTTAGCATTACTGCCAACGGGGCAGATCGTCCAAACTACGAAGTAGCACCGGAGCTAATCTGTAGCAGCAGTGCTAGCCACCACCCCAAATATACCACAGGATCTTTTATGCTAAAAGGCAGTAAAGGGGGGGTGGGGGTTTGGGAGTTTGGAGGTTTGGAAGTTTGGAAAATGAGACGTGGCTCAATAGGACCGAAATATCCAGCATGCACCGTATTTTAAATAAGCCGCCGCCATGATCTGCGAAAAGCCGGGCAATTTTGCTAAAATACGGAGTGAATAAA
>REDE01000097.1 GCA_007693635.1 Flavobacteriales bacterium
GTAGAGTGTCCAAGAGACGCCATGCAAGGATTACATAATTTCATTCCAACGGAGAAAAAAGTACGCTACATCAACCGCTTACTTACAGTTGGGTTTCACACTTTGGATGTTGGAAGTTTTGTTTCGCCTAAGGCCATCCCACAAATGAGGGATACTAGGGAAGTTTTAGAACAGATAGAGTGGGGGGCATCAACGACTAAGCTGTTGACCATAGTAGCAAATCAACGAGGAGCAAACGACGCCCTTAGTTTCCCTCAAGTTTCCTATTTGGGATATCCCTTCAGTATCTCCGAGACATTTCAAAAAAGAAACACCAACAAAAGCATTGCCGAATCGGTTGAACTTCTAAGATGGATGAGCGATGCTTGTGCAGATAAAGATCGCTCATTGGTCGCTTATTTATCAATGGGGTTTGGAAATCCGTATGCTGAGGAGTGGTCACCGCAACTTCTCGTGGATTGGGCCGGTCGCTTGGTAGACATGGGAATTGAGATTATTAGTCTTTCCGATACCGTTGGAGTAGCCAAACCTGAGGACATAGAAGAAGCCTTTACAAAACTTACCAACGCTTTTCCTGAGGTTTCCTTTGGTGCCCATTTACACACCCCCTACGATGATTGGAGAAAGAGAGTAGATGCTGCATACAATGGTGGATGCCGGCGATTCGACGGTGCGATACGAGGCTTAGGAGGATGTCCAATGGCCAAAGATGATTTGGTGGGGAACATGCCTACTGAAAAACTAGTGACCTTCGCAGAGGAAAAGGGAATAAAACATAACCTGAATCTGCTATCACTCGAAAGCGCTTACAACTCAGCGCTGCAAACTTTTTACTAATAGTATTTTCGAACGATCAGCGAGGCCGAAATACTGATGAGTAATGTAGCTCCAATAACTCCTAAAGAAATAAAAGGAGGAACGTGATAGAAAGGGGCTGCAAGCATTTTTATACCAATAAATACCAAGATAAAAGCTAGGCCAACACGCAGGTATTGAAACAAATGTATGCTATTCGCCAAAAGAAAGTATAGACTTCGAAGACCTAAAATCGCGAAAATATTTGAGGTATACAGAATAACCGGATCCTGAGTAATGGTAAATATTGCAGGAATACTATCGAGAGCAAAGAGAATGTCCGAAAGCTCAATAACCACAAGTGCTAAAAACAGCAATGTAGCTGCGATTTTCCCATTTTTGCGAATAAAAAAATTGTTACCTTCGATATGAGGGTGTACACTTATAAACTTTTTGACGAATCGAACACCTAAATGCTCAGAAATCTCTGCATTTTCTTCTTCGTGTTTTTTAAATGTTTTTATCCCCGTAAACAAAAGAAACACCCCGAAAGCAAATAGAATGACGTTGAACTCATCGATGTGTAAATTCCCAATATCAAAAGGCGGGACATAGGTGATTTTAATTAATTCAACACCTGAAAAAATCAAAATTGCTCTAAAAAATATCGCGCCGAGAATTCCCCAAAACAGGACGCGGTGTTGAAATTTATCCGGAATATTAAAAAACTTAAACACCAAAACGAATATAAAGAGGTTATCCATGGAAAGCGCTTTTTCAATGAGAAAAGCAGTAAAGTATTCCGTGGAAGCAGTTTCAGAATACGAGTATCGCAAGTAGACGCCAAACGAAAGGCCAAGTGAAATCCAAATAGCACTCCATAGCAGAGCTTCTTTATTAGAAACTGCTTTGTCTTCCTTTCGAAATACACCGAGATCAAGCGCCAGAAGCCCAACGATGACCAAGGTAAAAATGCCTATGCTTATGTATGATAATTCCATGTTGCAAAAGTAATTTCGGCAGCATTCAAAATATATGAGCATAAAAAATAATTATTCGATCAATCGCCCATAGATTCGCGGCAACTTTTCTTCCCATAATTTATATTATGTTAAATAGAAATTTCCAAAAAAAGCGGGAGAATAATCTCCCGCTATACTTCTACTGCTCCATAGCTTTAAGCTGGGCTTGGATTTCCATTGCTCGCTTTTGATTACCGGTCTTGAAGTACACCTGCTGAATGGCACGTAATACATCCGGATCCTCAGGATTGATTTCGTAAGCCGTTTCAAAATAAGGCAAAGCTTCTTGGAATAACTTCTTCTGCTTAGCCTTTAAGGCATCAAACTTTTTCATATCTGAGGCACTCGTTCCCAATTTATTCATGGGTTCAACAAGTTGGTTTGCCCTATCGATATAAATTACACCCAACATATAGTTAGCCTCTGGATGTTTAGGTTCAATCTTCAAAACGTCTTGATATGCAGCATATGCAGCGTCAATATCCTTGACATCTTTATACAAAAGTGTAGCTTTGATGTAAATAAACAATGCATTACTAGGATCCAATTCCAAAGAAGCATCGATATTAGCAATGGCCTTATCAAACTCTCCAGCATCCAAGAAAACCTGTAACTCTTCACGAATAAGCTCCTCGTTTTGAGGGAAAAGGGAACGAGCTTTACTCAATGTCGCACGATAACTTTCATTATCACCTTTAAGGCGATACGACATAGCTAAGGATTTATACAAATCTGGTGTAATGTCGTCCGTCATACGCATATCCTCGTGCGTTCCTTTTGCTACAGCCCCCTCAGCCATTCGTTGACTAGGGAAAACCTCGTATTTTCCAGATTGTTTATTCTTAGCTTCAAAGGCAATCCCCTTATACCCCATTTCGATCAACTTTTTAAAGTGCTCGATGGCTTTATCGTATTCCTTGTTTTGGAACATCATAAATCCTGAGTTATAGAATAAGGAGGTATCCGCACGATTCAACGGCGCCTTTTGACCATATTCGTAAGCTTTCATGAAGTCGTTGTAGGCAAGCTGACGCATCTCTTTGGCCAGTGCCTCGTTTTCTTCTTTCATCGCCACCTTCGATTGGGCTTCAAAAGAAAAACCTCTCTGAACGACTTCTGGAAGCACCGCTGGCAAAAACTGCTCGGTGATCGAACGAAAATAGTTTTTATTTATCGAGGTCTCATATTGATAACTCTTAAATAAATACTCCAGCGCTTTGTCTAAGGCCTGCTCATCCAAGGCTTTCAAATCTTCATCCTGCGACTTGAAGATCAACCAGTGTATTTTACCGTAATAATGGAGGTACTTCCCCATATTCTTTTTGCTAACACTTGCCGCATCTTTTCCATCGATGATTTCTCTGGCTTGATCGATGTAGCGTTTAGCCTCCGGTAAATCCGCTCGTGTGTCAACGGCGATGATCGCACTACTTATATGTGTTCCCTCTTGTGCAAATAAAGCAAATCCAAGAAGAGTAGCGCCTATAATCAGTAACTTTCTCATGGTTCGTGATTTAAATTCTAACTTCAGTTTTAAATTATGTACTCGAGATTTCTTTAACTACCCGACTAATCATTGCTATTCGGTTCGTCGGTGCTGTTACTCTCAGGAGTTTCCTTGCTATCATTGCCAATAACCTTGCCAGAATCCGGTGATTGTGTTTCATCCGTTGGAGTCTCCTCCACTTCTGGCTCAGCTGCAGGAACGCGAGCGACCGAAGCAATAGCGTCATTGTCTTTAAGGGTAATCAAACGCACTCCTTGCGTATTTCGCCCCATTAAGCGCATACTACTCACGCTCATTCGAATGGTAATTCCGCGCTTATTGATAATGATTAAATCATTGTCGTCAGTCACCGCTTTAATCGCGATAAGATCACCGGTTTTTTCTGTGATATTAATGGTTTTAACACCTTTACCACCACGATTCGTAATTCGGTACTCTTCTAAATCCGAACGCTTACCGTAACCTTTTTCGCTAACAACCAAAACGTCGGCCTCACCGGGCTTAATGGTAATGGCTCCCACTACTTCATCCTTCTCGTCGGCCAGTTTGACGCCGCGTACTCCAGACGCACCTCGGCCCATTGGACGAATGGCAGATTCGTTAAATCGGATGGATTTACCACTGCGAACGGCCATCATGATGTCGTCGCTACCATCGGTAAGTTTGGCCTCAAGCAATTGGTCACCTTCCCTAACGGTTACTGCGTTGATACCATTTACTCTCGGACGACTGTACGCCTCTAGGGTGGTCTTTTTAATAATACCTTTCTTGGTAATCAACACCACAAAATGATTGTTGATGTATTCGTCTTCCTTTAAGTTATCGACGTTAATAAACGCCATTACTTTATCGTCTGGTGGGATATTGATGAGATTTTGAACAGCCCTACCCTTACTCGCTTTTGATCCTTCTGGTATTTCATAAACTTTTAGCCAAAAACATTTTCCCAGTTCCGAGAAGAAAAGCATGTAGTTGTGATTTCGTGCTACAAAAACGTGTTCAACAAAATCTTCGTCGCGAGTAGATACCCCACGTTGCCCTACTCCTCCTCTACCTTGAGTTTTGTATTCTGCCAAAGAAGTTCGCTTGATATACCCCGCATGAGAAATAGTTATTACTACCTCTTCATTAGGAATCATGTCTTCTATGCTTACATCACCACCGGATAATTCAATATCCGTTCTTCTTTCGTCGCCATACTTCTCTTTGATCTCGTGCATTTCATCTTTGATGATTTGCATACGCAGCTCCTTATCTTCCAAAACACTCTTCAGATAATCGATGGTTTTCATCAATTCGTCGTATTCGGCGCGCAGTTTCTCTTGCTCTAGTCCGGTAAGTTGACGCAAACGCATTTCCACAATCGCCCTCGATTGCAAATCGGACAAGTTAAAGCGGGCGATCAATTTCTCCCTAGCCTCTTCCGGACTATTTGATCCGCGGATAATGGCAATGACTTCATCGATATTATCCGAAGCAATGATTAAGCCTTCTAAAATATGTGCTCGCTCCTCAGCTTTTCGTAAATCAAACTTAGTTCTACGAACAACCACCTCGTGTCTAAACTCAACAAAATGCTTAATCAAATCTTTGAGATTCACCGCCATTGGGCGCCCATTGACCAAGCATATATTATTGACGCTGAATGACGTCTGCAATGCCGTATACTTAAACAACTTGTTTAATACAACATTGGGAATAGCGTCTTTTTTAAGTACATAGACAATACGCATACCGTTACGATCACTTTCGTCACGAATATCAGCAATACCGTCAATTTTTTTATCGTTTACCAAGTCGGCGGTCTTCTTGATCATTTCCGCCTTATTCACTTGATAAGGAATTTCACTAACAATGATACAATCGCGGCCTTTCACTTCTTCGAAAGATGCTTTTGCACGAATGACTATTCTGCCGCGTCCGGTTTCAAAAGCTTCACGCACGCCTTCGTATCCGTAGATTGTTCCCCCGGTAGGAAAATCTGGGGCTTTAACAAACTGCATTAAGCCGGCGATGTCGATATCAGGATTCTCGATGTAAGCGTTAACACCAAGCGCTACCTCAGTCAGATTGTGCGGCGGCATATTGGTGGCCATACCGACAGCAATACCCGAGGCTCCGTTAACCAATAGATTAGGAATGCGTGTTGGTAAAACAGTAGGCTCCTTTAACGTGTCGTCGAAGTTGAACTGAAAATCAACTGTTTCCTTCTCAATATCCGAGAGCATTTCCTCGCTGATTTTGCGCAGTCTTGCTTCTGTATAACGCATCGCTGCCGGACTATCACCGTCAATCGAGCCAAAGTTACCCTGACCATCGACAAGCATGTAACGCAACGACCATTGTTGTGCCATTCGCACCATCGTATCGTAAACACTCGAATCACCGTGGGGGTGGTACTTTCCTAAAACCTCCCCAACGATACGGGCTGATTTCTTGTACGCTTTATTAGATTGAACACCCAATTCATGCATCCCAAAAAGTACTCTTCGATGGACTGGCTTCAAACCGTCTCGAACGTCTGGTAATGCACGAGAAACAATCACCGACATAGAATAATCTATGTAGGATGACTTCATTTCATCTTCAATGTTTATCGGAATAATTCTTTCTCCTTCCGCCATGTTGTCAGTTTATTTAGTCAATAAGGTTCAATATGTCCGTTTTTTTTCAAACATAAGGATTTCGAGCAAAAATAGGCATTAACATCGCTACATTTCTATTTACTCTGCAAAAAACCGAACACAATTATCCACAAGTGATGTTAAAAAATAATTCTAACAAATTTGTGGCGTGTACTAAATGGGTGTAGTTTTACAAACACATGATGGCAAAGCCTACGGGGGAGTATTTTAGACGAGAACGAATAACATTTTGAAGTTAATAGCTGCTGCATTAGGTTTGCTTACTCTTTAAAATGCGCATAGAAGTTGCAACTAGATTCACGAATATCAACATTTTCAAATCTAAAATGGAACTTTAGTCACCTTTACTACTCCAGAGAACGATAGGCTTGATTATTGCAATTTTTGAAATAACTTAAACCAATAATAACGATTCGTCGTTATACACATAGAAAACATACTCAATATTATGGACGAAAATTTTTCACCTAGAGTCAAAGACGTGATAAACTACAGCAAAGAAGAAGCGCTGCGTTTAGGTCACGACTATATAGGAACCGAACACTTACTACTAGGATTAATTCGCGAAGGCGAAGGCAGTGGCTTTCGTATTTTGCGCGACTTAGGAGTAAATACTCAAGCTTTACGCAAAAAAATTGAAACGGTCAATGCTCCGAATATTTCAGGAACGATCCAGCCGGGCAGGAATTTACCTCTCACTCGACAGGCAGAAAAAGCGCTAAAGACCACTTTTCTTGAAGCAAAGCAATTTCGTAGTAGTATCATTCGAACTAGTCACGTGCTCCTTTGCATTTTGCGGAATGAAGACGATCCCACCTCGCGCATTTTGGCGCAATTCAATGTCGATTACGAAACCGTAAAAATGGAGTACCAACTTCACTTTAATGGCGACCAGGACAATATTAAAAAACCAGGTAGTCAGCCAGACCAGCCACAAAATATGGCCTTCAGCGATGAAGACGATGATTTTGGAGGCGATCGCTCAAGGTCTGGAAATCCGGGAGGAAGCGGTCCAGCTAAAGGTAGTAGAGATACTAAAAGCAAAACTCCCGTACTCGATAATTTCGGAAGAGATCTCACGGTCATGGCTGAAGAAGGCAACTTAGATCCAGTTGTGGGAAGAGAGATAGAAATTGAACGCGTATCGCAAATTTTAAGTAGACGGAAAAAGAACAACCCTCTTCTAATTGGGGAGCCCGGTGTCGGTAAATCAGCGATTGCTGAGGGTTTGGCATTGCGGATAGTTCAGCATAAAGTGAGTCGTGTGTTATTCAACAAGCGTGTAATAACCCTAGATTTAGCTTCTTTGGTGGCCGGTACAAAATACCGTGGTCAATTTGAAGAGCGCATGAAAGCACTCATGAGCGAGCTGGAGAAAAACAAAGACATCATTCTCTTTATCGACGAGCTACACACCATTGTAGGTGCAGGAGGAGCTACTGGCTCCCTTGACGCTTCAAATATGTTTAAACCCGCTTTAGCGCGAGGTGAAATTCAATGCATCGGTGCTACTACGCTCGACGAGTATCGTCAGTATATAGAAAAAGACGGTGCCCTTGAGCGTCGTTTTCAAAAAGTCATGGTAGACCCAACGTCGCCAGACGAAACCATTCAGATTCTCAATAACATTAAAGACAAGTATGAGGATCACCACAACGTTATTTACACGGAAGAGGCCATCAAAGCATGTGTATCGTTAACCACTCGTTACATTTCGGATCGTCACTTGCCGGATAAAGCCATTGACGCACTTGACGAAGCCGGTTCAAGGGTGCATATCACGAGCATTAAAGTCCCTGAAAAGGTCCTGGATTTAGAAAAAAAATTGGAAGAGATTCGCCAAGAAAAAATTCAGGTCGTAAAACGTCAAAAATACGAAGAAGCTGCACGTCTTCGCGATGATGAAAAGCATTTAGAGGCAGACTTAGAGCGCGCACAACGGGAGTGGCAAGAAGAGGTTAAAAAGAACCGAGTAAAGGTCACCGACGAAAACGTTGCGCAAGTTGTGGCTATGATGACGGGCATACCTGTTCAGCGTATTGCCCAAAAAGAAGGCAAGCGATTGGCAAAACTTGAGGATGAACTTGCCACAATGGTCATCGGTCAAGGTGATGCCGTGAAAAAAGTCGTCAAAGCAATTCAGCGTAATCGCGCCGGACTCAAAGATCCTAAAAAGCCCATTGGTAGCTTTATCTTCCTAGGACCAACAGGAGTTGGAAAAACCCAACTCGCAAAGGATTTGTCGCGCGTATTATTTGACACTGAAGATGCGATGATCCGCATAGATATGAGTGAGTACATGGAGAAATTTGCTGTCAGTCGTCTGATTGGAGCGCCTCCTGGATATGTAGGATATGAAGAAGGCGGACAACTCACCGAAAAAGTCCGTCGCAAGCCCTACTCCGTCGTTCTACTCGATGAGATCGAAAAAGCGCACCCCGACGTGTTTAATTTGCTGTTACAAGCCTTAGATGACGGACAATTAACGGATAGCTTAGGTCGTAAAATTGACTTTAAAAACACCATTATCATCATGACCTCGAACGTTGGGTCACGACAATTAAAAGATTTTGGTACCGGGGTTGGTTTTCAAACGAAAGTCCGATCGGAGGGCTCTGCCGAAATGTCAAAAGGCGTGATTGAAAGTGCGCTCAAAAAAGCCTTTGCTCCCGAGTTTCTCAATCGTATAGATGATGTAGTGCTATTTAATCCGCTCCAAAAAGAGGATATCTTAAAAATCATTCACATTGAGTTGAAAAAGTTGTACGAGCGGATTAATGCCCTTGGCTATAACCTATCACTCAGCGATGAGGCACGGAATTTTGTAGCTGATAAAGGTTTTGATCCTCAATTTGGTGCTCGACCACTAAATCGAGCCATTCAGAAATACGTCGAAGACCCTTTGGCTGAAGAAATCATTAATGGTCAGTTGCACGAAGGTGCACAGGTAATCATGGATGTAAATGAGGCTAAAGATGGATTGATGGTTAAGGTTTCGAAACCCAAAACCAAGAAATCAGCGCCGGAAGAAGATTTGAAAAACGAAGATTAATGCACCCATCAGAAAAGTTGGTAGAGACCGGTGAATACCTTCCTCTGATGGAAGATTTTTACACAATTCAGGGAGAGGGGTATCATACCGGTACCCCATCCTATTTTGTACGTATCGGTGGCTGTGATGTTGGTTGCCATTGGTGTGACGTCAAGGAAAGTTGGAACGCTGCACTCCACCCCCCTACTCCAGTCAGCACAATCATATCAAAGGCCGTGGAAGCTACTCGTGAAAGTGGTTGTAAAACCGTAGTCATTACTGGTGGCGAACCTTCTACATATCCCATGAATCCCTTAACTGAAAACCTAAAAAGCTCAGGTTTTCTAGTACACTTGGAAACCTC
>REDE01000069.1 GCA_007693635.1 Flavobacteriales bacterium
AGCTTAACCCATAGCTGTCTTGTATATCAAAAATTACTACAGCCAAATATGAATTTGTTGAATTCAGGGTATATGTGGTAAATTAAAACAGTTTGTTTTTTATGCAAAAATCAATGACATCGTTGCTTGATCGAACCTTCAATTTTTTCATCATGTTGTATTTATGTGTTTCAACGGTTCTTCTGCTAATATTTAATTTATTGGCTATTTCATTTACTGAAAACCTTTCATAAACGAATTTCATAATTTCTTTTTCTCTATTTGATAGGATATGCAATATTGAGCTATTTTTTGAGTGTATTGACTCCCAGGCAAAGGTTTTTATTTTTGGCTGAATATAAACTTTGTGCTGATTTATAGAATCTATGGCTTTAGGCAATAGGTCAATGTCGTTTTTTGAGATTGCGCTAATTTCAAAATATGGAATCTTGTCAATGTAGTTGTTAAAACCTTCATCGATTGTGATTAGGATTTTAATCTTGGGCAAGCTGCTTAGTATTGATGTCAACATTTCGCATTTTTCAATTCCATTAGAGCAATTAGAAGTGATTAATATTTGTTCGTTATTAGCATTCGAATGACACATAAATGTGTATATGTTTTCTAATGTTTCAATCTTTTGATTCTTGAAGTTTTGTTTTACTATTCTTGAAATAGTACGCCTATATTGCTCAAGAGAAGAGACTATCGAAATCTTATTGAATTCCATTTGCGTAAATTATTTTATCAAAAGCTTTGATTTATTATTCAAAAAAACATCCTTGTAGAGGCATGTGAGTTTCTGATTCTCAGTTTTTGCCGCCTTCTGGTTGTTGAGTGTTATCACCTTTTAATTCACAAATTGTAATTAGAATAATGAGGTAAAGTGTAAGCAACAAATTTGTTAAAGGATGATTAATCAATTAGTTTTCAAAATTAGGGTAAATAGTTAAACTTTTTTTATATTTAACATTTTTGTCAGATAAATTAGTTTTTTTTTAGAAATTTCATCTTCAAACAAGTATATATATCGTCGTTGATTATGTTGTAAGTTATGAGATGTAATATAAAAGGTTCTCAAGGTAGTCTTTCTCTTTTTGATATACGGATCAACTAATTTAGCTGCTTGCTTGGAAAGCTTGGCGGACAAGGTTTACACTTCATTTTTGAACGCATTTTTCAATATAAATCCGTCATTATTTCATGATTTTTTCAGCTATTTTTTGATAGAATGCTAAAATACCAAAAAACAATTGTGCAAGCTGAATAATGTTTGCTATTTTCGCAGCGAAACTTTTTAAACCTGTCGATGGAAACTGTTTACAAGAAAATCAACAATCTTACAGGCTGGGCTGTCTTTGCCATAGCTACAATCGTTTATGTCTTAACTGTAGAGCCTACAACCAGTTTCTGGGATTGTGGTGAATACATTGCGACCTCCGTAAAATTACAAATTGGGCACCCACCAGGTGCGCCTTTGTTTCAGCTTTTGGGTGCAGTTTTCGCTCTTTTCGCATTTGGTGATTGGTCACAAATGGCTTATTGGGTAAATATAATGTCGGCGCTATCTTCATCATTTACCATTCTTTTCCTTTTTTGGACCATCACCGCTATGGGGCGTAAAATTGCTGAGTCGCAAGGAGGATTGTCAGAAAAGTCATTTCTTCCAATCATGGCAAGCGGTGCGGTTGGAGCCCTGGCGTACACATTTAGTGATTCATTCTGGTTTTCGGCTGTTGAAGGTGAGGTGTATGCCATGTCGTCGCTCTTTACTGCAATGGCTTTCTGGGCTATTTTTAAGTGGGAACGTGAAATGGACACCAATCCAAAGGCCAACCGTTGGCTGATATTTATCGCTTATGTTGTAGGACTCTCCGTGGGCGTGCATATCTTGGTCTTCTTAACAATCCCGGCTATTACTGTAATTTATTTCTTTAAACGTGCAGAAAAGGTTGATGCGTGGACTTTTATCAAAGCAAACGTCATCGGCGTAGTTGTTTTGGGATTTGTGTTTGCTGCGCTCATTCCGTTTGTGTTGAACATGTTTGGTAAATTGGAAATCTGGTCAGTGAACTCTCTAGGACTTCCCTTTGATAGTGGTACTTTGCTGGCTACCTTACTTTTATTTGGGTTTTTTGTTGGCGGACTTTTGTACACAGCCAAAACAAAAAAGGTGCACTGGAATACCGCAATTCTCTGTGTATTTTTCATTTTATTGGGTTATTCGTCGTTTATCACACTGGCCATTCGTTCCAATGCCAATCCGCCAATTGATGAGAACAATCCCGAGGACGCAACGAGTTTGTTGAGTTACTATAAGCGCGAGCAGTACGGCGATTTGCCTCTGTTGTACGGACAGTATTTCAATGCTCCTCTAGATCGAAATAAGCCGTATTCAGACGGTAAACCCACATTTGAACGCAACGAGGAGTTGGGTAAATATGTTGTGGTCAATGATGGTCGTCTTTCTGTTCCAAATTTTGATAAGCGCTACAAAACATTCTTGCCTCGTATGTGGAGTCCAGACCCTCGACATGCGGAAAACTATCGGAAAATCTCCGGAATGAGCCCAAATCAGGAGATTCCAACTTTCGGGCAAAACATGAAATTCATGTTTAGTTTCCAGTTTGGGTATATGTACTGGCGATATTTTATGTGGAATTTTGCCGGACGACAAAATGATGAGCAGGGATATTTGGATCTGACGCGTGGTAATTGGATATCAGGGATTCCTTTTGTCGATTCCATGAGACTCGGACCGCAAAAAGATTTGCCGTATTATATGGCAACTAATCCCGCACGAAATACGTATTATTTGCTTCCACTATTTTTGGGTATAGCCGGTTTAATTTATCATTTCAAGCGAAATAATAAAGATGCTTGGGCAGTTACGCTCATTTTTCTCTTTACAGGCTTAATGGTTTTAGTATACACAAATCAGAGACCATTCGAGCCTCGAGAACGTGATTACGCAGTTGTGGGTTCCTTCTATGCCTATGCAATGTGGATTGGCCTAGGAGTGTACGCGCTTATCGATTGGATTCAACGACGGTATAAACACGCTATGATTCCCATTGCCGTTAGTGTTGGGTGTCTGTTGCTCGTCCCGGGCATGATGGCCATGCAGAATTGGGACGACCACGACCGTTCTAATCGATACACAGCTCGGGATATTGCCAAGGCTTATCTTGATAGCTGTGAGCCTAATGCCATTATTTTTACAAATGGAGATAATGATACCTTCCCTCTCTGGTATGTCCAAGAAGTCGAAGGGTATCGCACCGACGTACGTGTGGTTAATCTGAGTTTATTGAATACAGATTGGTACATCGACTCGATGAAGCGCAAAGCATACGAAGCAGATCCTGTGCCTTTTACCTTCGAGCGAGAACAATACGTGCAGGGAACACGTGATGCTATTTATTTTATGGAACGACGCGGAGCAGGTTCAATCTGGGATATCGACCGTTTTATCAATACTTGGGTGAAGAGCGATAATAAACAGACGAGAGCCATGGCGCAAGGTGGCCGTGAAATCCAGTTTTATCCTGTAAAGAAATTACGGGTGCCTATCGATCGCGATGCAGTTATTCGTAATGGCGTGGTTGCTGAAAGTGATTATGACCGTATCGTTGACGAACACATAATTGATATGTCTAGCACCTCCATGCTTTCCAAGCGCGATATTATGGTTCTGGATTTAATTGCTCACAACAATTGGGAACGTCCGATTTATTTCTCTATAACCGTTGGTAGTTCGCCAAAAGATTACTTCTGGTTGACCGATTACTTCCGCTTGGAAGGTTTGGCATACCGCTATGTTCCTATTAAAAATCCCGAGCAATCACAGGGTTACAATTACGGATTTGTGGATACAGACCGAATGTACGACAATCTCATGAATAAGTTTGAGTTTGGAAATGCTAATGATCCAAGTGTCTACCTCGACGAAACGAACCGTCGTATGGCCTCAAATTTCCGCAACATTTATGCGCGCTTAGGCTTGGCCTTGGCTAGAAAAGGCGAAAAGGAACGTGCAGTGGAGGTTTTGGATCGAATTATGGACGAAATGCCTGAGCATAACTTCCCTTTCAATTTCTTCATTATGGGAATTATCGAAGCCTATTATCAAGCAGGAGATATCGACAAGGGCAACGCCTTGGTGGAAACTTTTGCCGATCGATTGGAAAGTGAACTCCGCTATTACCAAAAGTTTAGCGGAAGTAAACGCAAAGCTTTGAGTTCGGAAATCAGCCAAGCAAGCCAATACTTCCAGTATCTTGTTAGCATAAATGCTCGATTTGGCGGTCAGGAAAATATTCAAAATTCCGAGCTGTTCAAACGCTATCAGCAATTTGCTCAATAGGTAATTATGATTCGCTTGCCTTACGTTCCTCGATGGACTAATTGGATTTTTCCGCAAATGGAATGGCAAACGGGTAGGCGAGAAATTGCGTTGACTTTTGATGATGGCCCACACCCAGAAATTACCCCTTGGGTATTGAATGAGCTTGCTAAGAGAAATATGGTCGCGACTTTTTTTTGTGTGGGTGAAAATGTACAGAGAAATAATGCAGTCTTTGCCGATCTCTTGAATTCTGGAAATGCTGTGGGTAATCATACGCACCAGCATCTGCGTGGCACCGAGGTCGGCGTGGAAGAGTATATTCGCGATGTGGAAACCGCTGCTGAATTTATTTCTACTAAACTTTTTCGGCCCCCTTACGGTCGAATTGCCAAATCTCAAGTCGAGAAGTTAGTTGCGCAAAACTATCGAATTATTATGTGGGAGGTTCTTAGCTACGATTTCGACGCGAATTTATCTCCCGATTACTGCTTCAAGATTCTTTCAAGATATACACGCGAAGGATCTATTGTGGTTTTTCACGATTCTGAAAAGGCCTGGCCTCGTTTGAAATCTTGTTTGCCAAAGTACTTGGACTGGCTCGTGCAAAATAATCATTTAACAACCCTAGTTTAGTGTGCGAAGTATGACTCGAATCGTATCCTGGAATGTGAATGGACTCAGGGCCATAGTGAAGAAAAACTTTTTTGAGGCAGTTGACTTTTTACAGGCAGACGTTATTTGCTTACAGGAAACCAAGGCGCAAAACGACGAAGTTCAAAAGGCTTTGTTTGGCTTGAACGGGTATCATGTTTACGTGAATAGTGCAGAGCGAAAAGGATATTCAGGTGTAGCGGTTCTAAGTAAAATGGAAGCTATCTCGGTTTCGTACGGAATCGGTATGGAGGAACACGATGCGGAAGGTAGGGTGATTACGCTTGAGTTTGCCGATTACTTTATTGTGGGTGTCTATGTCCCTAATTCTGGAAATGCGTTGGTTCGATTGCCTTATCGCCGTGAATGGGATAAGGCCTTTTTAGCTTACGCAGATAATCTTGCTCAAGTAAAGCCAGTGGTTCTATGTGGTGATTTAAACGTTGCACACCAGGCCATCGATCTTGCACGACCTGAGGCCAATTACAATAAAACCCCAGGGTATACGCAGGACGAAATTGACGGCTTTCAAGCTTTTATCGATCGAGCTTGGGTCGACACGTTCAGATACCTGCATCCAGATACGGTGCGTTATTCTTGGTGGAGCTATCGTGGTGGAGCGCGTGAACGCAATGTCGGTTGGCGATTGGATTATTTATTGGTTAGTCCACAGCTTGTTCAACAATTAATTGATTCTTTTATTTATACGGAAATTACCGGCTCCGATCATTGTCCGGTAGCAATTGAAATACGATAACTCTATGAAAACTGTCGCTTCTGTTTTTTCTCGTCTTCAAACTGCAGTTGTTCATGCAGGATCTACTAGTTTGTTTGTTTTTCTCGGACTTCTTCTAGCATTTCCCGCATTGGCGCAGCGCGAGAAAATCCCTAACTTCGAAGGAACGGTGATCGCTCCGTTATTATTTGAACGCGATATTGAGGAACAAGAAGCCTTGCTCTTTATTGAATTTACTAGCGATTCCCTGCCAACGGAGATTGTTGTAGGTTTTATTAATGAAGATTTTCCTTTGAGTTTGCAAGACGAAGTCCCTCTGCACGAATGGCCTTCTTTTATTTTTGGTAAAAATGAAGATGCTGTGGCTTTTCTCTTGGATGTACCGAATTTTCCTGAGGCAATCGCCATTGAAGCTATTAATTTCGACGATGCATATCCTCGGGTTATTATGGTGATGATTCCTTTGGAAAAGGGCTTTATTTTGGGTGCGCTTCGTTCTACGGAAAAGCGTTTTTATGACGTTGAAACCTTGTTTTATTCGACCATTCGGAGCTTGGAATTGCTTGACTAATCTTTGATTTTCTGTTTATTGGCAACTCGTTGACTCAGAAAGTTATTTTACCTGTTATTAAATTGGTTTTTCTTTCCTTCATGTAGTCATTCGATTGTAAATTAGCCAACTGAAAGAACTAGTTTATGACGCGCTCGTTGCACAGTTTATTGATGGACGCAAAAGGTAGTAATAGAACGCTTTTTGCGATGTTAATCGATCCGGATAAGAAGCCCGATGAGGTTTTCTATGAGCGCGTTCTGAATGCGTCCAAGGCTGGTGTTAATCTCTTTTTTGTTGGCGGAAGTCTCTTGCAAGATGATTTTTTGGAGCAGACGGTCGATGTTCTTAAGTCTGTTTCGAATGTGCCTGTGGTGCTCTTTCCCGGTTCTGCAATGCAGATTACCAAGAATGCCGATGCGATTCTATTCCTTTCTCTAATATCGGGGCGAAACCCTGATTTATTGATCGGACAACAAGTCGTTGCCGCCCCTTATGTAAAGAAGAGTGGTTTAGAGTCCATTGCGACTGGCTATATGCTGATTGATGGTGGAACTATGACAACGGCTCACTATATTTCTCAAACCCGCCCTATTCCTTCTTCGAACATCGCCGTTGCTGTCAATACCGCGCTTGCGGGTGAGATGCTTGGACTTTCAGCCATTTATCTCGATTGTGGTAGTGGAGCAAAAGCACCGGTTTCAGCCGATATGATACGTGCCGTTTCTGAGGCAGTGGACATTCCAGTAATTGTTGGTGGGGGAATACGAACAACTCATGAAGTTGAAAGTGCCGCAAAAGCAGGGGCAACGGTAGTAGTTGTGGGCAATGCGCTAGAGGAAAACCCCTCATTATTGCAGTCTTTGATAGCATCTGCCACAGGCTAAACTTTTGATGTCTTATCGGTCTTTTTGATTTTTCTTGGTGGTCTATATTTGGCCCATGAATCCATCGCGTCTATTTGAACTTTCCGCAGTTGTTTCTAGTCTTTTTTACACCTACCTAATTGGCATAGGATCAGTTTATTGCTGGGGTTTTGCGCTTTATTCAGGTTTGGTTTTTACGTATTTGTGTTTTTCTAAGCGCATCTATGCCGAAGCTTTTCTTCACGTCTTTTACTTTGTAATTGGCATTTATGGCTGGCTCAATTGGGGTGAGAATAGCTCCAACGGATTTTCCACTAGTCTGCCTTGGGATATTCACATTCTTGCGATCATTGGATTGTCGGTTATTTCTTTTTGGATAGCCAAACTTCTTGGGCGTTTCAGTGATGCCAAAATGGTGTACTTGGATTCTTTTACTACAGTATTTAGTATTTGGGCGACGGTATTAATGGTTCAGCTGATTGTAGATAATTGGATATACTTTCTCTTTATTAATGCAGCGGCGTTTTTTCTCTATTTTTCCCGTAAGCTCTATTTTACAGCGGCTTTAATGATTGTTTACGTTGCTCTTTCCATTAAAGGTTATCAAGAATGGTTGACTCTGTGATTCGTGTTGCCGTGGTAGGCCCGGAATCCTCTGGTAAATCCACACTAGCAGCTGCATTAGCTGAAAGAATTGCCGGCGCTTGCTTGGTGACTGAGTATGCACGTAATTTTCTTTCTACGCGTCCAAAATATTCGTATGGTGATTTGGTGAAAATCGCCAAGGGCCAACTTGAGTTGGAGAAGAAGGCAGGCACTGGGTATGGCGTGCGTATTTTGGATACGGATATGCTAACCATATTTATCTGGTCGAGGTTTGTCTTTGGACGTGTTGATGCTGAAATCAACCGTATGTTTCTCAATACCTTACCCGATTTGTATTTGCTTTGTCGGCCAGATATTCCCTGGGAATATGACCCCTTGCGGGAACATCCACATCAGCGCGATGAAATTTTTGACTTGAATCTACAGTTGATTAAGCGTACCGGTGTACAATATGTAATATTGGAGGGTGATTTTGATTCTCGGCTGAATAAAGCACTGGCGTCTTTTATTTAACGCTATAAAAAAACAGCTGGTTAAGATTGTTATGTTTGAGTTTGTTGGGCTGCTTTTAGCTTTGATTACTTCAAACGGTCATAAAATATCGTTTTCATCAAGTCAATACCGCTCTTTTACGTGGTTTTTTTATAAAAAAAACAGGTGCTGAAAATATTTCAACACCTGTTTTTGGGAATATTGAGAAAAATCGATTTAGATTTTGATCTCTAGATTTAAGGTGACCTTACCAGTAACATCAAGTGAAGCACTGCCTTCGTAATCTGAGAAGATTGCGATGCCGATTTTTTTGTTCGCTAACAAATAATCTGCTATCAAATCTTGCGTACTTTGATCAAATGGCAATGGGAAAGAACCTTCGTTATCAGTGTTGGTCCACTTTGCAGCATCAGCCCAAGCTGAGCTAGAAATTGGCAATCTAACGATTTCTGTAAGATCATCAGAAGGGAAGCTTGTGGGTGTAGATGAAGATTGGTTAGCGGGAACCAAACTTAAATCACCGGGAACCTCAAACAAAATCACCTCACCGCTTAATGTAAATGTAGAAGCCGCAGCGATGACACGATTCAAATACGCGTATTCGATTTCGAGAATTCTAAATTGCTCCATTTTATCGATGTTGTCGGTGATTTCAGATGGCATCGAACCATCAGTAAAATCTACAACATGATAATTTGCTTTGTTAATGACAATAGTTCCCGTCGCGTTGGGATCAGCAAATTCTAGAATTTGTTCAATGGGAACGCTAGGCGTCAAGGTAACGCCTACTAGGTCGTCTAACTCATCGCATGATGTTAGCGCGAATGAGGCGGCAATGGCGAAGATGCCACTAAGGATAACAGATTTTTTCATAAATTTTGTGATTGTTGGGTTTATAACTTATCAATACAAGTACCCTGAGCAAATATGTTGTAGTTGAGTTTGTTTCCGGATACTTTGATTGATACTAGTAGTCAACATTTTAACTACTTCACAAAAGTATGCTTAAAGAGAATGCGTGCAACAATGTTAAAAAAAAATTAATGCAAAATAGATAATTGTCTTCTTTTCGTTGCTGAATGATGCTTTTCGGTGGTTGGAAGGCAGTTTTAGAGTTGGCTGTTTTATTAAAATCAGTGATTTTCGTCGGATTTAAGTCGAATTATTTCGGTATTTGAATAAAATCGAGCTAAATGTAGATGTTTGTGATTTAGTGCTTTTTGATAATCTACAGCTAAAGTGCGCGACAAAAGCATTTATGGCAATTATTATGTGATCTTGCCCTCAGATGCACTTAAAATAATCAAAGGGTTCAAAGCAGTCTTGGCATTTGTAGAGCGACTTACAGGGCGTTGATCCAAATTGGCTAAGCATTGCGGTGTTCATAGATTTGCAATGCGGACAGCGAACTTCTGGGGCTTTCCCAAATAGGCTTCTTTTGTTGTGCGAGCCTTTTTGCGGCGGCGCTATGCCGTAGTCCTCAAGCTTTTTGCGCCCTTCCTCAGACATCCAATCGGTGGTCCATGGCGGATCTAGTGTTGTTTTAACCGTTGGCGAAAAGCCTGCCTCCATCAATGCACTTTCTATATCGTCTGCTATGGTGTCCATGGCCGGACATCCACTGTATGTTGGAGTTATTGTCACAATGATCTCGGTGGGACTCGAAATTGTAATATCCCGAATGATTCCCATATCTTCTAATGAGAGTACGGGAATTTCCGGGTCTTTTACTTCACTGAGTATTTCGCGAATAGTTTTTTCAGTTACCATTTCATGTCTGGATATGCGCGTTGCATGAATTGTAGTTCCGCTAGAATAAATCCTAAATACTCACCGTGCTCACCTTGTTTTCCTCCTGATTGCATGAAAGTTTCTTCAGGAATTTGCAGTGTCGCAATCTCAAGGATTTCGTTTACTTTTTTATTCCAGTTAGCGGCTATCACATCCAAGTCTGGTCCAATGCCCTGCTCTTGCATTTCACGGTCTAATTCATCGGGCGTAAATAACTCACCAGTAAATGTCCAGAGATCATTTACTGAGCTCTGAACTCTTTGATGACTTTCTTCAGTTCCGTCGCCTAGTCGAATTACCCATTCGGCACTGTATTGGGCGTGGTAGGCAACTTCTTTAAAACTTTTTCGGGCAATCTCCGATAGTCTCTGGTCTGAGCTATTCACTAGAAATTCTTGGAGATAATAGTGGTATGTGTCGAAGAAAAACTGACGAACAATAGTCTTGCCCCAATCTCCATTAGGTTGTTCAACCAGCAGGCAGTTGTAGTAATCAAAGACGTCGCGTTTCATGGCTAGGTCGTCTTCTGTAGAGCCGTCGTTGCGAATTTCAGCGGCATACTGGTAGAGCATTCGGGATTGTCCGATCAAATCTAAAGCGATATTTGTAAGGGCGATATCTTGTTCCAATACAGGTCCGTGACCACACCATTCACCTAGTCGTTGTCCGAGAATTAAAATGTTATCGGCTAATCTAAGTACGTATTTTTCTGAAGCTTGAGCCATAATTTAAGTTCCTTATTGTTTGATTTTTCCGGTTACATGTGCCCAATTTCGTCGGGTATTTCGTAGAAAGTTGGGTGTCGATAGACTTTATCGTCTGCCGGAGCGAATAAGGGTTCTTTCTCGTCGGGTCGTGATGCGGTAATGGATTCCGAGGGTACTACCCATATGCTGATGCCTTCTGAGCGTCGGGTGTAGACATCGCGTGCGTTTTTAATGGCCATTTCCGCATCTGGGGCGTGAAGTGAGCCTACGTGTTTGTGGCTAATTCCGTTTTTACTACGGATAAATACTTCCCAAATTTTCCAATTATCGTTTTTACTCATCGTTTCGTGACTTATTTTTCTTTGGTTTGGTTTAATGATAAAAAAGGGTACGACTGTGAATCGTACCCCATTTAATTAGGCTGCAGATGTTTGTTTTTGTTGGCGAACGCGCTGTTTTTCAGCATACGCATTAGCGGCTTCTCGTACCCATTTGCCTTCATCATGTGCTTTATTTCTAGCAGCGAGTCGCTCACGATTACACTTGCCGTTACCCGCAATTACATTGTAAAACTCATCCCAATTGATTTCCCCGAAGTCGTAATGTCCTCTTTCGGCGTTCCATTTTAAGTCAGGGTCTGGAATGCTAAGTCCAATAAACTCTGCTTGAGGTACAGTTTTGTCTATAAACTCTTGACGAAGTTCATCGTTGCTTTTGCGTTTGATTCGCCACTTCATGGACTGTGCGGAATTTGGCGAGTGGTCATCGGTTGGTCCGAACATCATTAACGAAGGCCACCACCATCTATTCAGCGCATCTTGAGCCATTTTCTTCTGTGCGGGCGTTCCAGCTGCCAGTGCCATCATGATTTCGTATCCTTGGCGTTGATGGAAACTCTCTTCTTTACAAATTTTCACCATCGCGCGTGCGTAGGGACCGTATGACGTGCGACAAAGCATAACCTGATTCGCGATGGCCGCACCATCTACCAGCCAGCCAATAGCGCCCATGTCTGCCCACGTTGGGGTAGGGTAGTTAAAAATGCTGGAATATTTCGCTTTACCACTTAAAAGGTCCTCAACCAATTGTTGGCGATCAGCGCCTAGGGTTTCGGCCGCTGAATATAAATATAAACCGTGTCCCGCTTCGTCCTGAACTTTTGCCAATAAGGCAACTTTTCTGCGCAGACTAGGCGCTCTGCTGATCCAATTTGCCTCCGGAAGCATCCCCACAACCTCAGAGTGCGCGTGCTGGCTTATCTGACGAATTAAGG
Organism: Flavobacteriales bacterium; assembly: GCA_007693635.1. GTDB lineage: Bacteria > Bacteroidota > Bacteroidia > Flavobacteriales > Schleiferiaceae > CSBr16-58. The sequence continues at coordinate 12,000 of REDE01000069.1, forward strand.
TCTTGCGGTATTTTTCGGGCATCCAATCTTTTGGCTCCACTTTGTTTTCTTCGGCAACATAACGCTCAAATCGCGCCTCCATGTTCAGTATTTCTTCCTTGCTCATAACGTTTATTTTTAGCATTACAAAGAAACGGTAAAAACCATTCACATCAAAGAAACACTTTTTGGTAGAAAAAGTTTGGTTTTGCCTACAAAATTTAGAAGGGATATCCGAGTGCAAAGTTGACTAATAACCCGTCCTTATACCAGTTTCTTCGCAATGGGTTGAAGTCGTTGATGCGCCATATAGATTGATCATCGGGTACTGCGTGGGCGCGAATTGGCGTGGCAAAATCGAAGCGTATGACCATGATATTTAAATCTAAACGAAGTCCGAACCCGCCTCCAATGGCTATTTGTTGCATGAATTCACTACTAAACGCGCCATTGGGTAAAGCGGGGTTTTCGTTGAGTAGCCAAATGTTTCCCGCGTCGATGAACCACGCTCCTTTTATTACGGAGGCAATGGGGAACCGATATTCGATATTCGCCTCAAGTTGAATGTCTCCTGCCTGATCAAAAAACGCCCCGAGACGGTCTGGATTTGGGTTTAAGTATCCTCCCGGTCCGAGTGCCCGAATTCGAAACGCCCTGATACTGTTTGGACCACCGGAAAAATACTGTTTTACAAATGGTAAACTTGTGGAATTTCCAAAGGATACCCCAACACCTGTGAAGTAACGAAGCACAATGTTTCTGTCGCGAGTAATTCGCTGGTTGAGTCGAATGTCGGCCTCGGTTTTCAGGAATCTTGATATGGGAACCCCAGCAATCTCTTCGTTTAAACCCGGTAATATCGCCGACAAATTTCCGGATGATTCCCCGTGAAGTAATACGAATAACCTACTAGATTTGTTGCTGGAGGCCAGTTGAGAATACGTGTATGTATAGCCTACCGCCGGAATGAATTGTTGCTCAAAGGACCTTCTTAAAAAGGGGTTGGCATTTAGTATTTCTTCGAAACTCTCGCTGGTATTAAAGAGGTTGCTGTAAATTAGATCTACGATTTCTACGCTGTGTGTTTTTCTTTCGGAAGATTGCCAATAATAACCTGTTCGAAATTGTAGTGTATTTAGCGTGTAAAACCCAGCCCTGCGTAAAAAGTTGCTTCCGAGTGATATCCGGGTTCTTGGCAGACTATAACTGGTGTAGTTTTTCTGATCACCCCGAAATAAAACTCGTGGCAAATCCAATTCTCCACGTATGCCTAATTCATAGGAATATGCTCCGGCAAATCCACTTCCAAGTTGCGTCTCGAATGACGATACTGTAGAAATACGGAAGACTTCACCGCCTCTGAAAATATTGCGGTTTGAGTAGGTGAGGTTTAGCGCCGGGCCAGCAAAATTATTGGATCGGGTAAGGGCTTGTAGTTCGGCTCTAAAGCTTCTGGGCAGGCTAGGCGTGAGGAGTATGCTCACATCGAGTACTTCAGGTGCGGAGTCACTTTGGTTAAATCGCATATTTGCGTGACCGAAATTCCTCAGACTGTTCAAATACCTTCCTGTTTGCCTTTGGTCGGATAGTCGATATAGTTCACCTTGTTGTAGGGTGATCAACGGACGCATTCGTTTACTTTTGAAATAGGTTTCGTCATTGAATTGAACGCCTCTATAAAAAGCCTCTTCTTTAAGCGAATCGGGCGTGCCGCCAAGAACAACAACATCGATGGATCCTATGCTGTATTTTTCAATGGAGCGCGGTTGAACTCCGTCTTTGATTTTTAAATGAAGCGTAAATCTCCTAAATTCAGTGGTGTTGATGGTGTCCATTTCAAAAACAAGATGATCTGCAGAAAAATAATAATATCCTTTGTTTCTCAATTCGTTTTGTATGCGAACTCGCTCCTTTTTTAAATCTTCAAGCCTGAAGATGTCGTTTTCTTGGAGTAAGGCGTTTTCTATTATTATTTGGGATAAAATATCGTAAAGCTCGCTGCTGTCTACCTGATAGTCAAGGAGTCGATAGGGTTCGCTTGCTGTTATTTTTATGATCAGACGAGCGGTGTTTTTTCCTCTCGAAACTCTTTTGAAATTTATGTTGTGAAAGAAAAACCCGTTGTTCTCCAGTCTATTGGAAATGAGTTTTTCGAGTCGATCGGTAGAGATCTCATCGATGTAAACGGGCTTTTCCCCATAGCGTCGATTGATGTAGCGTGTAACCCATCGGCCTTTCTCTTTTTCCGTCCGGTAGTTCGCCCATAGTCCTAAGCGCATGCCGAATAATGTGCTATTAGGACTCGGCGACAGCACCTCTTGTATTTCTCGTAATATGTGCTGCTGTTCTTTTTTTGATAGGTCTACCGAGTTCCAATCTATTTGGTACGATTCGAGTATTTGTTTGGCTTCGGGTACGTATCGCAAGCTATTACAGCTTGTTATGAACAGCATAATAATTGCCACAATACCAGCTTTACTTAGTCTCATCTTCCTCATTTTTATAGAGTAAATATTTGATGAGCTCACTGAATGTGGAGAATTCTCGCTTGAAGAGAACCGATGCGCCTGTGGTGATGATTTGGCCCTCAACGGCGCCTTGCCATTCATTTCTTCGGAATGCTTTTAGTCGGTACCTGCCATCTTCCGTAATTTGGTATTCGATGGAAACATCTCCCATAAATTGATCTGCGCCTTGAGCTGCTTTTTGGCCTTCAACATCGAATTGGCCTCCAACTTCAACGCGCAGCCGATCGTCCATAAAGGCTTTACCAACTCTGAGATTTAAATCGGTGCGGTCTTCACCGGCCGCATGGTCTGTGTAACTGTCAAGTCCTACTTCTAAGTCAATTCCTTTTACAAAACGATCGGAGAGTTGATTGAGTTGCTGAGAAAGCATACGTGAGGCACTACTACGCGCTAATTCTGATGCTCCCGGCCCCGGTCCTCCTTGTCCTGTAGGCACAAATTGATTTAAAACAATCAAGGCAAAAGTCTGCTGATTGAGTTCATTTTCGTCTTCGCGCATTTGCACAATTCGATTGTAAATACTACCGTTTACAGCTCCTCGAGCATTTTCAGGCATGTCGAGACCAAACGATATCTCCGGCTGTAGTAACTCGCCTTTGATGTTGAGTTGAACCTCGAAAGGCTGATCTCTGCGGTAGGGGAGTTGTACGTCTCGATTGGGTCCAACCTGAGGAATCATTAATTCTAATGGAGAGGTTCGCAAAGCGTAAATAGCTTGTAAATCTAAGGAGGCGAGTAAGGGGTCGCCGTTCCATCGAATGCTGCTTCCTCGGGCTATTTTGAAATTTCGCTGTACCAAATCAAAGAAATTTAGACGATAAACGCCTTCAGTGATGTTGTAACTACCGGTTAATCCCATATTTCCACTAGGGTCTAAGCTAAACTCTAAATCAGCTCCTCCAGTGATTTCGAGCATATCGCCAGCTCTTTCGTCAATGATGATACGAAAGGTCGTTTGCGGATCGGCTTTTATCGCGGCCAAAAGTTCCATGCCGGATTCTAAATAAATTTCTTGGCGCTGATTTCGAACGCTATCGGGTATACTGCGGTCAATAATTTCCACCACGCTTTTTCGATTCAGCATGTTGGCCTCACTTTCAGGTACAATGAAGTTGACCTTGGTTCCTTTTAAGAATTTGGTCTCAGCACGAACAATGGGTACTAGGGTATTTCCTTTTATGTCAATTTTTGCCGAAATCAAAAGGTCACCGAAAAATAAGTCATTATCCTCTCTGGTTGATTGCAATAACCGGAATACCGGCGCGTCGATTTGTAAAGCGAATTCTGGTCTTAGGATATTTTGTAAATCAACATTACCGTTGACTTGAAGTTGGTTGTTGTCTCCATCGCGCAATGTAAATTGTCGGAATTGTATACTTTTGTCAACCAGTGAGATTTCCTCGTTGGAGAGTGTAAATGGTGCTCTTAACGCGTTTATAATAAAACCAGCGTCTTTGAACTGTAGACTTCCTTTGTAGCGCAGGTCAGCGTTTTGCTGATTGATATTGGCTTGTAGTGCGATGTGACCTCTAGTGTTGGAGATAATCGCACCGCCAAAGGTTTCTAGAAGAGCAAGATCTAAGCGAATAAGCTGTAGATTTAAATTTAAGTAATCGGTGTAGTACTGACCGTCTATGGTAAATGAAAGATTCGGGCCATTGGCTTCAACATCTAAATCGAAAAGCCCGGCTTTATTGCGCTGTGCTATGATGTCGATATTAGCTATGGGGTTTTCTAAAACTTCCAACTTATCGATACGGACCCGACCAAATACGCCTCCTTTTTGGGCCCAATGAATGATCCCATCAATGCTGCCTGTAACGGGAGGATTCTCGTCATCAAATATTCCGGATATCCCGCCTATTTCAAAATTAGTGAGGTAAAAATCCGTTTCGATGTCGTCTTTTTTGTCTTTCGTTTCTATGCTAATTTCTTTGTCTTCGAATTGTAGTGTCCAATCTTTTGCCTGAAGAAAATTATTTTCCCAGTGTAAATGATTTCCGGCTAGTATCGACCATTTGTTACCGGCCAAGATTAACGAATCGGGAGAAATATGCCAGCCTAATTTTTGGCTGCTGATTGTGATTTGATTCTCAAGGTTTAAATAAATGTCATCTTCCTTGGTGTTGCGAACCAGCAAACTTAGGTTTCCCTGGTCTATACCAGCATTAATGAGAATATCTCCTATGTGATACTCCTGCGCGAATATGGAGTCTAGCCGTAGATTGAGCTCAGCCCGCCCTTTTTGTCCCTCCATGAAAATCCCCGCATTGCTCAAGCCTGCTGTTTGGGTTTTTAAGCTACCACACCTAAGTTGCCCTCGAAACTCGCTATTTCCTTGATTGGAGTAATATAAGTCAAAGAGTAAACTGTCTTCGCCAAGCTGAATATCTTTGTTTATGAACGATGATATGAATCCGGTATGTAAGCTTATGACAAGGTTTATCTCTATAGGTTTGGCCGATGAATCCTCGGGTAAACTGTCTAGTAACGAATATACATAGCTTTCTAATTCACGTCGGACGCCATTGAAATTCTGGTTTGCACTGTACGTGGCTTGAAAATCCTGTAAATCAATGAGCGCGTTGGAATTTGAGTCGTTATTGGCAACTTTCAATTGAAGGTTATTGTACTCCCATGAGCGATTTTCTTCGCGAATGGAAAGACTGTCGCTGTAAATATTCACGGAGAAATTGCTGTCGTTTGCAAACTCTAAGGCACCCCGAACATTACCACTGCTCCTAAGGTAATTGCTGCTTAGTCCAAAATATGAGCTTTCAAAATGCTTTATTTGTAAATGGAACTGACCACTTGCATCTTCAAAATAATCTCCGGGTAGCTCGGCATTGGTGTTTAATGTGAAATTTGCTTGTGGATGAAGGGCTTGAATTTCGCCGGAAAATACTCCCTGGTCGATACTACTGCGAATGTAAATGCTGTCAATAAGCTGGTTTTGGAAGACGAGCTTTTGAATGTCGAAATTGAAAGTCGTGTTTTTTTGCCAGTCAGGGTAAACGCTGAGGTAAAATGGGCCTTTTAGTTGCGGTATATTTTCGGCGATTTCTCCGATGTCTAAGAGACCATTTATGGTGAATTTTTCGCTGACTTGTTGAATGTTGAATTGTGTTGCGATGTTTTTGGCGTTTACCGATAATTTCGCATCGATGCTTTGGGGCGTGTACCTCCCGAAAGAATTTATTTGAACGTATGTCTGCTGAATATCAATGTCATATTCGCGTTTTATACTCCGCCAGAAGTCACCATAAACCTTGAAATCCGAAATGTTCCATTTGAAATTCATGGTGGAGGTATCAGTTAATTGATTTCCACTGCCCTCAAGCTGAAGTACCAGGCCGTCTTCTTGTTGAAGGTAAAAGTGCTTAATGACGGCATTCTCAATACCAATTCCCTCGAGTTTGGTGTTCAGACCATACATTCTGGTACCAAGCCAGTTGGGAATCGAATCGACAAATTCTCCCGGAATTAGATTATTAGCTTCTATTTCTATACCCCAAATGGCGTGGTTCGAATTTTTGATGAGTTTTGATAAGCCCTCGTGTTTGACGTGAATTGAACATTTAATTTGCGCGCTTTCAATTTCTGTAAATAACTCGCTAAGAATTAGTTCTTGCTTGTTTCCGATAAGGTTAAATTGAACTTGGTGAATATTTGGCAGATCTTCCGCAATTAAGTTAAGCGATTTTTGTTGAATTCCAAATAGATTTTCCTCGTTGGGATGGTTCAGAAAAATGGAGTCAGCATGCCAGTCTAAGCGCTCTAGGTTTAGCAATGACTGCTTGTTTTTTTCTACGACTACATCACTTGCGGAAAACTGAAATTGCGCTATCGTTATTTGCCAGTCGGGAAACTCAAAGTCCGCTTCAGTTTCAGATTGAATGCTTTGACTTTCGGCAGACTGTCCCGCTCCATCAGTTAATGCAATCATGGAGTTTAGTTCGAGTAGCCTCAATTCGTTTACAAAAATCCTTTTGTCTCCGAGGTTGAGTTCTTGAAGATTGATAATGAGATCTTCCCAACGAATATTGGCCGTCGTCTCTTTGTCTTGATAATGTAATTCCAGATTTTGAATGTTGAATTTATCAACTTTTATACGCAGATTGAGGTCAGAATCTTGGGTTGGTTCTTCGTCGTTTGTATTGTTTGTCGCTGTTCGTCTGTCGATTTTTATTCGAGGATCGGATATAAGCACATGAGAAACATCAATCGTATTGCCATCGATGATTTTTGGATGAATATATAGTTTTGAAAATTGCAGCGAATATGACGATGATTCGGCGTCGATGAAGCTTAGTTGCGTTTCCCCTAAGCGTATTTTATTCCACTGAATGCTCCAGTTTGAACCATCATTTGTGGTTGAAGTGTCGGATATTTCAGTAGATGAATCTGTATTGGGAATTAGAAATGAGAATGAGAATGTTTCTTCGTCAAATTGTTTTACTTCCGCCAGAAGTCCGTCGAGTGTTATGATGTGGAGAACGACATTTTTTCGAAGCAAAGGCAGGAAATCTACGCCGAGTTCTAAGTTGTCCCATTTCAATAAACTTTCATCGTCTGGCGTTAAAAGGCTTAAATTTTCAATTTTTAAGCTTAGTGCATAGGTGAGGTGAATTTTTCCTATTGAAATATTGCCGCCTGTTTTTTCGCTGTAGACTGTGGTCGCGTAGTTTATGATTTTCTGCTGAATAATGGGTATTCTCAACAGACTAATGAGCGCAAATAGAACGATAATGATGCTGAGAAAACCAATAATGAAGATTCGGATCAAACGTTTTCTCATGGATTTTGCGCGCCGTGATGAGATGCTCTTTTTATTAGAATATTAGACGTGCAACAAAGGTACTCCAATTTTTCTAAACTCTCAGGTTTTCCTTCACTGCTCGTGGGTTTCGGGTTCCTCGGATAGTAAAAACTTAAACCAAAAAATGGGAAGTATCACGACATGTCCAAAAAACAGCAAGATCGTCCAAAGGGTTTTTTTGTTTGTAGGGATTTGCGAGGTGTTGAATATGAAAACCACGTAGTAAGATATGAGGCTAATCATGATCAAAACTACCCAGACGAGCCACTGAAACATGGTCTCCAAGGCCACAATCACATCTGGGTAATTGAATAGATTTACGGCTAAAAATATAGTGTAGATTAAAGGGATCAGAGTAAATGGTCCGATTAACAAGTGGATAATTTTTTTGCTCATAATAGGTTGTGGTTTGGTTGGCTTAGTTTACTTCGTCAAATATAGAAATTTGCTGCATAGCTAACACATTTTTTTTGAGGTTAAAAGGATGTTATCCGAAATATTTGTATTGTACCTTCGTGGCCAAATTGCAAGAATATGTTAAAGGCAGCGGATTATGCCAGTGATCAGGATGTTCGTTGGTGCCCGGGGTGCGGTGATTACTCGATTTTAAAGCAGGTTCAATCGGTGCTAGCTGAGCTAGAAGCCGCGCGGGAAAATACGGTTTTTATTAGTGGGATTGGTTGTAGTTCTCGTTTTCCATATTACTTAAATACCTACGGAATGCACGGTATTCACGGGCGAGCTACGGCTATTGCTTCGGGTCTTCGTGCTGTTCGGCCAGACCTTGATGTTTGGGTAATTACGGGCGATGGTGATGGACTTTCGATAGGCTTAGGACACTTGCTGCATGCTCTTCGTCGTAATTTGCGGTTTAAAATATTATTGTTTAACAACGAAATTTACGGACTTACGAAGGGTCAGTATTCGCCAACTACTCCTGAAGGCCACCGTACAAAGTCCTCTCCAATGGGGGTGATTGATCATCCGTTTAATCCGGTTTCTTTGGCTTTGGGCGCGGAGGCTACATTTGTTGCGCGTACTATGGATAGAGATCCGGTGCACTTGAGGGAGATTCTCAAAGCAGCACACGAGCATGAAGGGTCTGCCTTGATCGAAATTTACCAGAACTGCAATGTTTTCAATGATGGAGCATTTGAGGTTTTTACGGATAAGAAGCTGAAAAGCGAATCTACGGTAATGTTAGAGGCGGGTAAGCCAATCGTTTTTGGCGCGAATAACGACAAGTTTTTAACTTACGACAATCATCAACTGAGTGTGGCTACAGCTGATTCTGGAGCCACGCCTATCATTCATAATCCTTCCGATATCGGTTTGGCGTGGAAGCTTAGCAAGCTTTTCGAGCGACCTTCCGACGCGATGGATTTTCCCAGGCCTTTTGGAGTTTTTTACACTGAGGTTCGCCCCACCTATGAGTATTTAATGCAAAATCAAATCGATGAAGCCATCAAAAAAAGAGGCGCACCTGATTTGGACGACCTTCTTCAAGGTGATACCTGGTGGGAGGTGAAATCTTAACAACAACATTTATGAATATACACGATTTAAATTTATCGCCTTCATTGAGCGAAGGACTCGACGCTATGCGCTTTGAAAAGGCCACACCGATTCAAGAGCAAGCAATCCCAGTCATTCGGGGGGGAAAAGATCTTATCGCATGCGCTCAGACGGGAACGGGTAAAACGGCTGCATACCTCATTCCGGTTATTGATAAAATGGTTCGCGAGAATAAACGCGGTCAAACCAAAGCATTGGTTTTAGTTCCTACTCGCGAATTGGCTTTGCAGGTGGATCAATCGGTGGAGGCTTTATCGTATTTCACCGAAATTGGATCTATCGCGGTTTTTGGCGGGGGTGATGGAGTCGATTTTGAGCGTCAACGCCGAGCGATGGATAATGGAGCTGAGGTGGTCGTTGCAACGCCCGGTCGCTTGATATCTATTTTAAAGGCTTCATCAAAAGGGAAGTACTTTTCGCATCTTGAATATCTCATTCTCGATGAGGCAGACCGTATGCTCGATATGGGATTTCATCAAGATATCCTAACAATCATTAGCTTTTTGCCAAATGAACGCCAGAACCTACTGTTTTCGGCTACAATGCCTCCCAATATTCGGAAGCTGGCAAAGGAGATTATGCATAATCCTTCAGAAATAAGTTTATCTATCGCCAAGCCAGCTGAAAAAATTAAGCAGTCGGCATACGCTGTATTACCCGAACAGAAGGATAAACTACTGGATACCTTATTGTCAAATACGCAGTACCAGAGCATAATTATTTTTTGCTCTACAAAATCTTCCACCTCTAAATTGGGGAGTCGGATGAAGAAAAAGGGCTATTCCGTTGCTTCTTTTTCTTCAGATATTGAACAAGGTGATCGTGAGCGAATCATGCTCGACTTTAAGAGTCGTATGCTGAATATGCTTGTGGGAACAGATATTCTCGCCCGCGGAATTGATGTCGATGGTATTGAATTGGTTGTCAATTACGACCTTCCGTCAGATGCAGACGACTATGTGCACCGTATTGGCCGAACAGCCCGAGCTGAACGCGATGGCACCGCGATTACTTTTGTGGAGCCGCGTGACATGCGAAAATTTTCACGAATTTACGATATGGTTGATAAGCGGATTGCGCTGGAGACTGTCCCTTCGGAAATCGGTGAAGCCATAGAGTTCCGTCTGGACGAAAAGCGCGGACCTTCAAATGGAAAGAGCTCATCGAGCAATAACCGCCGTTTTAGCGGACCTAAATCGAATCGTTCTCAAAATAAAAAACGACCACCGAGTGCCGATGGTCGTTCAAATTCTTAGAAATCAGATTTTACTAGAAGTAAAAGCGAATAGCTAGCGAAGAGGTGGTCCCAAAGTAGGTGTAGTCTTTGGTGCTAAGGCCAATAACAGGACTTACATCTAGGGCGAAAACTAAGGGGAATGAGGGCAAGGTATATTCAAGTCCAAGCACACCATTGATTCCGATATCCAAAGCTCCTTCAACGTATGCGTTACTCCCACCGGCTCTCCATCCGTTTCCGTAACGGCCAAAGCGACTATTGGAGATGTGGAAATGCCCACCAAAACCGTAATACCAGTTGAGATTGGATACACCAAAGGCTTGATTGTGGATTTGGTAAAGTCCGGTTAGTCCAATCCCGTTGCCGAGGTGTAAAATTCCCTCAATAGCGTTTTGACTGGAAACAAATTTTTTGTAAGTAACTCCGCTAGGTAAACCAAACCGTAAACCAATGGCTTGATCGTACTGGGCTTTGGCGCCTAAGCTCATGATAATTAGGCTAAGTAAAAGGACTGTCTTTTTCATGTTGTCTGTGTATTGATTTGTTTAAAGGTACGGAATGTTTTTGTTTTTGGCAAATATTTGTTTTTAATAAATTCGCCCACGGTAAATGTGCTCCCGCCTATAAAAACACAGTCGTTAGATTTTGCCTCCATCCAAGCAGTATAAAATGCGCTGTCGACTGTATTGAATCGTTCAGCTTCAAAACCTTGATTTTTTAATTTTTCAAAGAGTTTGATGGGTTCTAACGCTCGAGGAATGTCGGGGGCGCAGCAGTAATATTTTGCTTTTTTGGGTAATAATGAAATGATGTTCTCTAGATCTTTGTCGGCAACAACACCAATTACAAAGTGGATTTTTTGCACGTATAGACTCTCTAGTTGTTTGCTTATATACTGTATGCCTGATTCATTGTGTGCTGTGTCAGCAATGATGAGGGGGTTTTGACCCAAGACTTCCCATCTTCCGCGAAGTCCAGTTTGCCTTTTCACCTCCATTAATGCTTTTTTAATGGTTTCTTCCTGGATATCAAACGGTAATAATTTTAAAATACGAGCAAGGGTTCGCAAATTATTTTTCTGATAATCACCGCCTAAATCGGTTTTCCATGTGTTTGGTGCGTCAGTGTCGGCTTTGTGAAGGTGTGCGCCTTTTTCAAGACAGATTCTTTCAAATACGGGTAAAATTTCTTCATCGTATTCTCCTATCACTAGGGCGGTATTGTATTTGGCTATTCCAGCTTTTTCTGCGGCTATTAGTGCTCTGGTGTTTCCGAGATATTGGGTATGGTCTAGACTAATATTTGTAATGGCAGCAAGCAGAGGTTTAATGATGTTTGTTGCGTCGAGTCTGCCGCCCATTCCGACCTCGATAATGGCAACATCTACTTTTTCTTTGGCAAAGTAATCAAAAGCCATTGCAACGCCAATTTCAAAGAAGCTTGGTTGGTCTTGTAGGTCTATGTTTCTAATGTGTGAAACAAAATCAACGACGGATTCCTCGGGAATCATGTTTCCGTTTACGCGTATTCTTTCGCGGAAATCAACTAGATGCGGACTGGTGTATAGCCCAGTTTTTAAGCCGTGAGCTTGAAGTACACTTGCCAGCATGTGGCTCACTGAACCCTTGCCGTTGGTGCCGCCAATATGAATACTTGGGAAAGAATCTTGCGGATTCTTGAGGATTTCACAAAGCTTTTCAATGCGCTCTAGTCCAGGCTTAAAGGCTGTTTTGCCTTGAAGTTGGAACATGGGAAGTTGCTCAAACAGCCAACGGCTTGCCTCAGCGTAGGTCATATGGTTGAAGAATAAATAGCGTGGAAAGCTCTATTTTAATTCGTGCCTTGCGGAAACGATTCCAAACGATCAGTACAGGTTGTTGTGGTCTGTACAAAGTTTACTATAGTATCATTGGGCTCTTCACCTGAGGCGTACACTCGGCTTACATCGTCGTAACTACTGCAGTTCTCATCTTCTTTTATGTAGATGATTTCGAAAAGCGGCTCTGGACGATTTTCAGCATTGGTAGTTATGATGCATCTACAGGCTTTTTCACTTTTGCAAGAGGTGTTGAAAATACCTAGAAACGAGATGAGGGCAATTAGTGGTAGTATGTTTTTCATTGGTTCAAAAATTATTTTAAGCGGAATAATGAAACCTATTCAATTCAACAGTTGCGTTGAAATAGTTTGGTTGAGCGTATTTTTCTCAAGTGAGTTACATTATCAGTGGCTTATGTTTATGGTTTTCAGTTGTCGACTAAGCTTTTAGTAATTTGTGTTTTGATGATTCAAGGTACAAATATACATTTTTTGTTTTGCAATTCACAAAAAACTTTCTTTTGCTCAAGCCTTAATCGTTTTGTTTTTTCGATTAGTGTATTTGTTCCTGTTTCCAAGTTTGCAAAATGGCAATATCGTGGAAGTCGCGAAAGCGGTAACTACCGACTACTTTTCCGTACTGTAGATGAAGGATTAGGGGCACTCGACCTCCGGTAATGGCGTTGAATATCTCTGGATTTAGATCCTGGGTTTCAAGTTTGGTTAGCTGTAAATAGTCAAAATACTTTTCCGGATTGCTGAAATTCCCCCCCAATATAGTTTTCACACTATCGTACGGAATAGCGTTTTTCCTTGCCCAATCGTCTATTTTTTGTGCCGCCATTTTGCAATACGGACAGTTTACAGCGTAGAATGCAACAAGCTGATTTGGAGCTTCAAAGTCTACGATGTGGAGCGAATCTCGGGAGAGGGTGATCGCTTGGTTGATGGTATTGGTATGACTTGAGCCAGGCAGTAAATCGGGTGGTGATAATATCTGGGGCAAGGCCATAGAGACAATCAACCCAATCATTGAGAAGAAGGTTTTTAGTTCGAAGTTCAGCTTGGATACTTTAGCAAACATCAGGAAGATTACGGTGGCAATTGGAATGGCCAGCCAGCCGGTAATGACGATTTTGCCTTTATAGAAAAACGGATCGGTATAGGGAAACGAAAACAGGAGCCAGCCAATCAAGAATAGAGCAGTTCCGTATCGTAAAGCTATTACGTAAAATTTATTTTGGTGATTTATCCAGTCCGTAAAGGGAATATACAAAAGCATGGCTGTAAGAAACCGTGCGGTCATATAGGACCACGATAAATTCATGGGTGTTGTGTGGTATACAAACAGGTCGAAGTAATCGTCGCGAATAATTAAAAAAAGAAAAAGTCCGATAAAAATAACGGACCTTATTATGCGTTGTAGCATTAGTTTGTGTTACTTGTTATTATTCACCATTTTCGGGCTCATCGATATCGATGATTTCCATTTCTTCACACTCGGCCATGTATTGCATGCCGTTGTAGAGCATTGGTCCACTTGCGTCATCACAGTCGCCACCTTTGGGGAAAGTGTGGACAAATTGTGAGCTTGGCAGACTAGTGTTCGATTCAACGGGATTAACCGTACACAAACAATCTACGCGTTTATTGCACGATGAGGCAACCAAGACGAATGTCACTAGTGTTAAAATACTGAGTATAATTTTTTTCATCGTTCAGAGTGGTTTTTTCGGTTGTTGATACAATCCTTTTGTTGTGAGGTGGTTATTCGAAAAGTACTTGAAGTGTGATTTTAGTCGCTGACTCGTTTTGAAAATTTTAAATAATTGTCAAGCCCCAAAGATATGTACATTATTGGATTATAAACAACTTTTCAACAAATTTTTCAAAAAAAAACCATCTGAAGCAGATGGTTTTTTTGATTTCTCGTTTTTTATTACAATTCCAAGGCTTTGCGAATGTTGTTATCCATAAGTAATTCTTGGGGATTTTCGAGGCATTCCTTGACTTTTACTAGGAAGCCAACTGACTCTCTACCGTCTATTATACGGTGGTCATAGCTTAGCGCGACGTACATAATTGGTCGAATTACGATTTGTTTGTCAATCGCAACAGGTCGTTCAACGATGTTATGCATTCCTAGAATAGCACTTTGCGGCGGATTAATGATCGGTGTTGATAGCATAGAGCCGAATACACCTCCGTTAGTAATGGTGAATGTACCGCCAGTCATGTCATCGATGGTAATTTTTCCATCTCTAACTTTTTCGGCCAGTCTCTTTATTTCTTGTTCAACTCCGGCAAAGCTCAGGTTCTCGGCATTCCTAATCACGGGAACCATAAGTCCTTTAGGTCCGCTCACGGCGATGCTGATATCGCAGAATTCGTGGGAAACCATTTCACTTCCGTCGATCATTGAGTTTACCTGCGGGAACTCTTGTAGCGCTTTCACCACGGCTAGAGTGAAGAAAGACATAAATCCAAGACCCACACCGTGTTTTGCTTTAAAGTCGTCTTTGTACTCTTTGCGAAGATCGAAAATTGGCTGCATATCCACCTCGTTAAATGTGGTGAGCATTGCCGTTTCGTTTTTAACGCTAACCAATCTTTCCGCGAGCTTTCTGCGTAGTGATGACAAGCGTGTTCTTTCCACGCCACGTTTTCCACCATTAGACGATCCCATGCTCGCTTTCGCTTGCATGGCGTCTTCCTTGGTTATCCGGCCATCTTTGCCTGTTCCTTTTACCTCAGAGGCATCAATGTTTTTTTCTGCAAGAATTTTCTTTGCTGCCGGTGAGGCCGTACCCGATGCGTACGTTTGATTAGAAGATTTCGATTCAGAAGGTTTTGATTCTTCTTTTTTCGGCTCTTCCTTTTCCGCAGGCTCTTCCTTTTTGGTGGAAGATTCAGTTTTCCCTTCGGGTTTGGCTGCGCTGGTGTCAATTTTACAGACTACCTGACCAACTTCAACAACTTCGCCGTCTTTGGCAATGAGCTCGATAATTCCACTTTCTTCCGCGGGAAGAGCGAGGGTAGCTTTATCAGAATCGATTTCTGCAATTTCTTGGTCTTTTTCTACGTAATCACCGGATTTGACGAGCCATGCGGCTATTTCTACTTCGGAGATTGATTCGCCCGGTGAGGGCACTTTCATTTCGAGTATCATAATGGAAGAAATGATGGATTAATTTTCAAATTTACGTTTACGAGTTGGTTTTTTCAAAGGCAGTTTGAATTACCCGTTTTTGTAGCGCAACGGCAGCTTGGTTAGATCCTGAAGCCGGACTAGCACTGGCTTTCGGACTTACTAATTCAAAATCACCGATAAGTCCCCAAGCTTTTAGGAACCAATTGGCACCCATATTGGCAGGTTCTTCTTGCACCCAAATGCGTTTTACATTGTTGGGATAGCGCTCAATTACCTCATTTATTGCCTTTTCTGGGAGTGGATACAATTGCTCAATACGAATTATGGCCACGTCATCGCGTTGGTCTTCCTCTTTTTTCGCGAGGAGTTCGTAATAGACTTTACCTGAGCAAAACATCAAGGATTTGATATTTTTCGTATCTTTCACTTGCGGGTCGTCAAGGACCTCTTGGAAACTGCCCTCAGTAAAACGATCAATTGTTGATACACAGCGGGGGTGACGAAGTAGGCTCTTGGGCGACATTACCACGAGTGGTTTACGGAACGGTCGGTGTAATTGACGACGCAAAGCGTGAAAGAAATTTGCCGGTTCTGTAATGTTCACCACTTGCATATTGTCTTGGGCACACAATTGTAAAAAGCGCTCTAGGCGGGCACTGGAATGCTCAGCACCCTGACCTTCGTAGCCGTGGGGAAGCAATAGAACCAATCCGCTCTGAACACGCCATTTGTCTTCAGCAGCACTGAGGAATTGATCTATAGTGATTTGTGCGCCATTGACAAAGTCACCAAACTGTGCTTCCCAAAGAGTTAGTGATTTTGGCGTAGCCAGACTGTATCCGTAATCAAATGCCATTACAGCGTATTCGGATAGCAGGGAGTTATAGGCTTCGAATTCGGCTTTTTTATCGCGAATGGTATTGAGCTGAATAAACCTTTCTTCAGATTCCTCCGCTCTCATAACGGCGTGACGGTGACTAAAGGTTCCGCGCTCAACGTCTTCTCCACTCAAGCGAACATTGATTCCTTCCTGCATTAGTGTTCCGTAGGCTAGTAATTCGGCCATGGCCCAGTCTAGCTGCTTTTTATCCTCGACCATATTCTTGCGGTCATTCACAAGTTTTTCGACTTTGCGAATGAACTTCAAATCTGAGGGGAGTGTGGTAAGGGACGCGAAAACTGTATTGATTTTTTCTTCTGAAACACCCGTTTGTGGACTTTCATTGAAATCCTCTGCGGTAGATTCACGGTAATCTTCCCAATCGCTGATCAAAAAGTTGGTGATCTTGTTTTTGGCAATTTTTTTAGACTCGTCATACTTCATTTCCAGCATGGCTTTGAAGTCTTTTTCAAGTTCACTGACGTATTCGTCAGAAATCACCCCTTCAGCAAGTAGTTTGTCGCGATAGATATCTCTTGGGTTGGGATGACGAGAAATTATTTTGTAGAGTTTGGGCTGTGTAAATCGTGGCTCATCACCTTCATTATGCCCGTATTTTCTGTAGCAAAGTAGGTCTACAAAAACTTCTTTATTGTAGTGTTGGCGATATTTTATTGCAAACTGAAAAGCGTGAACCACAGCTTCAGAGTCGTCACCATTAACGTGGATAACCGGCGCCATAATCACCTTCGCTACATCTGTACAATACGTAGACGATCGACCATCTATATAGTTGGTTGTAAATCCAACTTGGTTATTAATCACGATGTGGAATGTTCCACCTACACTGTAGCCATTTAAGGTTTCCATTTGGATGTGCTCGTAAACAATACCTTGTCCGGCTATGGCAGCATCACCATGAATGAGAATAGGAAGAACAGTTTGGTTATCTCTATCGTATTTTAGGTCTCTTTTAGCTCGTGCTATTCCTCCAACGACGGGATTTACAGCTTCGAGATGTGAAGGATTGGGCGATAGAGTGAGTCGCACTTCTGTGTTGTCGTCCAAGACTTTGGTTGTAGAATAACCTAAGTGATACTTTACGTCTCCGTCAAAACCTTCATCTTCGAATTCTTTTCCTTCAAATTCGCTAAAGATATCGCGTTGAGTTTTTCCGAAAATATTGGAAAGCACGTTTAGTCGACCGCGGTGCGCCATTCCCATGACAATCTCCTTTACTCCTAATTTGGCAGCATCTCTCACAGCAATATCCAGAGCGGGAATCATTGACTCTGCCCCTTCGATGGAAAACCTTTTTTGCCCGACAAATTTGGTGTTTAGGAAGGTTTCAAAACCAACTGCCTCGTTGAGTTTTTGTAGTATGTACTGTTTTTCTTCTTTATTGAAGTTCGGTTGATTCGCATTGATGTGGATTTGTTGTCTTATCCAACGCGTGATTTCCGGTTTGCGAATATGCATGTACTCGATTCCGATACTTTGACAGTAGGCAGTTTCGAGGTGTGCAATTATATCGCGTAACTTGGTGGGTTCGTCAAGTCCAACTTTTTTACCGGCCTCAAAGGATTTGTCTAAATCATCGCTGCTTAAACCGAAATTCTCAATCGCCAGAGTTGGCTCGTACTTTCTTCTTTCCCTTACGGGGTTGGTTTTGGTAAATAAATGTCCGCGTGTACGGTAACCATTTATCAAATCGAGTACCCTGAACTCTTTTTCAATTTGTTCAGGAATTTCTGGAGAAATGCAGTTGTCACCAACCACAAACTCAGCATCATTGCCGTACTGCTCAAGTGCGAAGTCGTAACCTTGAAAAAAGGATCTCCAACTTGGCTCAACGCTGTCGGGGTATTTTATGTACTGCTGATAAAGTTCGTCTACAAACGACGCGTGAACACTTCCGAGGAAGGAAAAACGTTCCATATTGTTTTGGGAGCTAAATTTGGCGGTAAAATTACATTAGATTGCATCAACTACGCAAAGATGATTTTAATTTTAGGGTTTCATAAATTTTGTGTTCAATGAAATGTTGTTTTTCTTCCGCAAATTTAAAGAAGCAATGCCTAAAGAGTTGAAATGTATTTGGATTTTCGAAATTACTTTAAATTCCTTAACTTCGTTGCCTACATTGATGAATGATTTATTTGAAGTGTGATGTTAAATTATGTATACAGGTTTTTCGTTGTCATATTTGTTCTGCTAGGATCACTTGAGATGTGCGCTCAATATGTTGAGGAATTTGAGTCTTCCGATTTTCAAAAACAAAATACCGAGGATTCGGAAAAGAGTTCTAAGTGGGTTTTCGGCGGAAATTTTTTGGTTGGCTTTTCCAATCCATCATTGCTCTTGTTTAATCCTCGAGTGGGGTATCGTTTGACCGAAAGACTAATAGTGGGCTCAAGTTTCACCTATTTGTCTATGCGGGAATCCTTTCGCTTGGGACAAGGTCAATACCGAACGGTAAATACAGAAGCCTATGGCCCTGGTTTGCACGCAATGCATTTTTTGTCGTTACCTTTGTTGAGTGATTGGGGATTTACATCCTATATAGGATTAGAATACGATTACTTGGTTGTTAACACAACGATTGACTTTTTAAAGGACAATCGTAATGCCCAACAACTTTTGCTGGGATTTGGTTTGATGAATAGTGTAAACAATCGCTTAGGTACATTTGTGGGATTGTATTACGACTTGCTTTTTTCAGAAGACAATAGTGTATTTGCCTCCCCTTGGAATTACAGAATAGGAATTTTATTTTAATTTATGTATATATATGGAGAAGATTGGAGTATTTTACGATGGGAATTATTTTCATCACGTCAGCAATTATTATTTTTACACACATTCCAAAAAACGTCGTTTGAGCGTTGCGGGAATTCATCAATTTATTCGAACTCGAGTTGCTGAGGAAAGCAACCTAGGTATTAATCTATGTCAAATTGTTGATGCTCATTATTTTAGGGGACGTAGCACGGCGTATGAAGCGAGTCAGCGGGGCAACCAATTATACTATGACCGCCTTTTTGATGACATTCTCACCCACGAAGGTGTAACAACCCATTATCTTCCAATGCGCAACGCCTATGGGCGAAGAGAGGATAAGGGTGTAGATATTACCTTGGCTTTGGAAGTCTATTCGCAAGCAGTAGCCGGAAAGTATACGACGGTTGCCTTGGTTATTTCCGATGGCGAATATGTGCCTTTGGTTCGTAAATTAAATGCTTTAGGCGTAAAAGTCATGTTGCTTGCCTGGGATTTCGATTACTTAAATCACGAGGGAATTAAGAAGCAGACCAGGGCTTCGTACGAACTTTTAGAGCGTTCAAACTTTCCCTTACGAATGCACGAACTTATCGACGAGGGAAGTGTGGAGGGAATATTCGTGGCTTCTGAAAATCGTAATCGCAATGATGAAGGAGCAGACTTTTCTCAATGGGACGATGATGACGATGAAACGGAAAGACCCTATCAAGGAACAGTCACCGAATTGGACGACGAAGAAGATGATCCGGCGCACCTCAATGCGATAGAAGGTGACGAGCTACATAGCGAAATATTGTCGATAAAAGACGGTTTTGGTTTTATTCGATTCCCCAATAATAATCTTTTCTTTCACTATTCGGATGTTGAAAACTGCGAGTTTTCTGAATTGCAGCCTGGTGAAAAAGTGAAATTTATTTTGTCTAGCGGAAACGGCGGACAAGACATCGCTAAGCGCGTTCGTAAGATAAACGCGAAAATTTGGTAGAAGAAAAAGCGAACTCCGAGTTAATCCTCGGAGTTTGCTTTTTTAGTTTGAACTTCATTCAGCGTTCGCTCGTCCTCAACACTTGGTAACGAAATTGTCGTTTCCACAATAAAAGCACTGATGTAGGTTTGTCTTAATCTAAGGGCTTTTGCTTGTGCGTTGAAGTAATCTCTGAAATCGCCAATCTGCACCTGATACTCCGGCGCTGAATATGACAGATAAGCCTTGGTGTCGGGAAAATTTTTAATAAACTCAGCTCTTCGTGTTTCCGCCTCTCTTCGCGTACCATTATATATTTGAATGCGAAAACCCTTAATGTTTGCCGTCTCCGTGGTCTTGTAGGCTTCGAGTAAATCTTCAAAACTTTCCGATGCAAACCTTTCGGCAGTCGATTCAGCAGATTGCGCATATGCAATACCGAGTATCATGGAGAAAAACAAAGTGAAAAAGTGAGGCGTGAATGGTCTGTATTTCATTTTGAGTAATCTAGGTGTTAAAAGTGCAAAGTAAAACATTGACGCAATACAATCTTTAAAATGCTTTTTTATTCGTCAAAAATCTTTTCACAATTTTTTAGCGATTTATCGATCTTGGTGCCATCAAGCTTAAAGGCTTAAATTTATTTTATCATTCATGCTGATATAAAGCATGTTTACATTCTTTATTAATTTCTAAGAATCAGAACGCTGAAGCATTGGATACATTTTAGACCGTATTTTTATTTAGAAGGATTTTAAATTGCTTGTTGTCCTTGTTTCCTTGGGAAAGGAATCATGATTTGTGTCATAAATTTGCCGACCAATAAACAAGGTGTATCGTTGTTGAACTAACACTTTAGAGACTTAATTCAATGAACAAGAATCGTCTTTTCTTTCTTTTTTTCGCCAGCATGTTTACTCTATCGTCGATGCTTTTTGCACAAGACGCAGCAGAGTTGCCTGGTGATCCGGTAAATGGTAAAAAAATATTCAATGCTCAGTGTGGGGCTTGTCACAAACTTGATCGCAGAATGGTCGGTCCAGCTTTGGGTGATATTTCCCAACGTCATTCGATGGAATGGATTATAGCATGGACTAGAAACAACGCGGAGTTGCGTGCTTCTGGTGATCGTGCTGCAATTGCCATCTTTGAAGAGTATAATGGTGCGATTATGCCCGCCTTTCCTGCGCTCAGCGATCAGGATATCATGGACATTGTCGCCTACACAATCGAAGGTGACCAGAAAAAGGTTGCTGTGGCCTCTGGAGATGGAGGCGCGGTTGCTAGTGGGACAGAAGATAAAGGTATGAACATCTGGGTCATTCTAGGTCTTGCTGCCTTTTTAGTTGTTCTCATTGCTATCTTGGTCAAAGTAAAGAATACCTTAAAGGTAATCAAAGGCGAGCCTACTTCTACCTTACTTGAAGACTCAACAGCTTTTACTCGCGTCGCTGTTCGCAATCGCAAAGTGATTACAATATTCACTTTGGTTGTTGCGGTGTTTTTGTTGAAAGAGCTTTATTTGGGGCTCATGGGTGTTGGCCTTGAACAAGGTTACCAGCCCGAACAGCCTATTGCGTTTTCTCACGCACTCCACGCGGGTGAAAACCAAATTGATTGTCAATACTGCCATTACGGAGCAGAAAAAGGTAAGCACTCAAACATTCCATCAGTTAGTCTTTGTATGAACTGCCATATGTATGTTCAAGAAGGCTCAAAGTACGGCACAGAAGAGATTGATAAGATTTATGCGGCCGTTGGTTTCGATAGAGAAACGAGTCAGTATATCGATGGATACGAGCAAAAGCCAGTCAAATGGGTTCGTATTCACAACCTTCCTGACCTAGCTTATTTCAACCATGCGCAGCACGTTAATGCCGGTAATATTGAGTGTCAAACTTGCCACGGTCCAGTACAAGAAATGGAGGAGGTCTATCAGTATTCTCCTTTGACTATGGGCTGGTGTATCAATTGTCACCGTGAAACTGAGGTTGACGTGAAAGACAACGGATATTACGAAGAAATGCACGAGAAGTTAAAAGCTAAACACGGCGATGGCAAGATCACTGTTGAGATGATCGGAGGCCTTGAATGTGGTAAGTGTCACTATTAATACAAACCCATCACTTTAGATATGGCATCAGAAAAAACCTATTGGAAGGGTATTGAGGAATTAGATAATCCCTCATTGGTCGATACGTTAAAGCAAAATGAATTCCCAACAGAAATTCCTGTTGACGAGTTTTTGACCCAGCAAGAGCAAAATGGTTCAAGTACATCACGTCGTGATTTCCTAAAGTTTTTAGGTTTCTCTACAGCTGCTGCTACTTTGGCCGCTTGTGAAGCTCCAGTTGTTGAGTCTATTCCTTACGTAGTTGCCCCAGACTCATTGGTTCCGGGTATAGCGAGTTACTACGCATCTACATATGATGATGGCTACGACTTTGCTAGTGTTCTTGTGAAAACTCGCGAGGGACGCCCTATAAAATTGGATCCAAATTCGGACGCACCTTATTCAGGTAACACCAATGCGCGTGTACAAGCCTCTGTTTTGAATCTTTACGACGCGACTCGTTTGCAAGCTCCTTTGAAAGACGGTGAGGCCACTACCTGGTCAGTATTCAATAAGGACGTTAAATCAGCTTTAGAAAAGGCTTCTGCAGCGGGCAAGCGTATAGTTGTGCTTACTAGCTCCATTAATAGTCCTTCTTCGAAGCGTGCATATGCTGCCTTCGCCGAAACGTATGAAAATGTTTCCCACGTGGCTATTGATGCTATTTCTTACAGCAATGCATTGGATGCTTCCGCGAAGGTTTTTGGTAACCGAGCATTCCCATACTTCGATTTCACAAAGGCTTCTCGCATTGTTTCTGTAGGCGCTGATTTTCTTGGCGATTGGATTGGTCAAGGTGTCTCTGGTGCTTACGCTACACGCCGTAAGCCTGGTAAGGACATGTCGCGCCACATCCAGATCGAATCAAATATGAGTCTAACGGGCTCAAATGCCGATACTCGTTACCGCGTAAAAACCTCCGAGTATGGAGTAATTTTAGCGGGTCTTTATAATCGTATCGCATCAGCTACTGGAAATGCAAGTGTAAGTGCCGGAAAGACCTCCATCGAATCACAGCTTGATAGTATAGCTAAAGATTTGTTGG
>REDE01000134.1 GCA_007693635.1 Flavobacteriales bacterium
CACCCCCCAGCTCCGTAGGAGCGACCCAAATCATAACCCTAGGTTTTAACCTAGGGAAAGCGAAGCGAAAAGCACGCCCTCCTTAAGCGCAAACTGCGACAAAACAACCCGCTCAATGGAAAACAAATCTAAAATCACAAGAACCAACAATGCACTGAGATGAATGTGGGGCGTCCGACTCAAGTCCATACCCGGCATTTCACGTCGCTCGACCTCTGTAGACCGCAATAAATCACCACAAATACCCCTAATAGAGTCAAGAGGAATCTCTAAACCATTATAGCCCCCACCCTGCTGCTTCAAATACAACCCCGCTAAAGTATCGAAAGACCCCGAAGAACCCACTAAAACACGAGGAATATCCCTTCGCTCAATTACTCGCCAACTGCGTTCAATATCGACACGTATTCGCTCAATATCTTCAGCAGACAGAGGATCGCTAGG
This sequence comes from Flavobacteriales bacterium, assembly GCA_007693635.1. Lineage (GTDB taxonomy): Bacteria > Bacteroidota > Bacteroidia > Flavobacteriales > Schleiferiaceae > CSBr16-58. The sequence continues at coordinate 445 of REDE01000134.1, forward strand.
TCCATAAACTTCCAGCAGTCGAGAGACCCCAAAATCATAACTAGCCAGCCACTGAACACTTTGTGAATCACACATAATTAACTCCGTACTACCCCCACCAATATCCATGATTAAGGTATCGGAGTCTATTTTCACTGCATGATGGATTCCTCTATAAATGTACTCCGCCTCTACCTCACCACTCAAGACCTCAACATGGATATCCAGTTCAGATTTCACCAAATCCACAAAAACCTGCTTATTTTCCGCACTGCGCACTGCTGAACAAGCCACTGCTCGAATCTCATCAACCTGATGATCGGCACAAATTCCTTTGTACAAACGCAAGACGTCTAGTCCGCGCAGCATCGACTCCTCCGTCAATCTGCGCTCCTTCAATCCGCCCCTACCCAAATGAACCGGCATTTTCTGATTCACCAATATCGCATGAGTGTCTGCATCGGCAATTAACAAATTAAACGTATTGGTACCTAAATCAATTACCGCCTTGTTCATTCTTCACTTTTTTTCACCTGGTTAACTAAAGTCTCTAAATCGCCCGCCTTAATACTAATTTCTCGCTTAGGAAAAGCGAAACGAATCCCTTCCTGACGAAACAGCCGTTCGATTTCAAAGCGAATATCGCTCTTCAGTCGCTCAATACGAAAAAGGTTGCGTGAGAAAAAATACAAGTGAAAAACCATATAATTCTCATTCAAATCGCGCAGCATGACAGACGGTGCCGGAATGGCAACCACCTCCTTATTTTCCTTCACCGATTTGAGTAACGTACTTTCAACACTACGAGCATCAAAACCATAATCGACACGGATTTCCACATGGAATCGTGTAGGCAAGCGATTCTGACTCCAGTTAACGACCTGCTCACGAATAAGCTTTGTATTGGGTATGATCACCACAATATCATCGCGTGTGTAAACGGTAGTTGTTCGCAAATGAATCTCTTTCACCTGAGCCACCATTCCCGCAACCTCCACAACATCACCAACTGTAACCGTGCGTTCAGATAAAATAATAAAACCAGCAACAATATCCCGAAATAAATCCTGAACCCCTAAACCAATTCCAATGAATAGCGCGGTACCACCAGCAAGAAATAAGGTTATGGAAAAACCAATACTCTGGAGAATTAAAATAACCATAATTACGTAGGCCAAATACTCCACAATCTGATACACCGCAAACGCCTTTCCGGTATCGACTTGAGTCTGCCTTGCCTTTCGCGTAATAAAACGTTTAAACAAACGCAAAAGAATTTTCGTGATGAGTATGATGAAAACGACCAGGAAAATATTATATACCTGAACGCTTACCTTTCCGATATGGAAAAATTCGTATTCCAAAAAAGCCTTTAGCGCAGTCTTATCGCCTAAAGAATTTGTTATTCCTGATAGAAGAGCCATTTATACAGTTCTTTAAAGGTTGGTTTTTTACCGTACATTAAAATGCCGGTTCTGTAAATTCTGCCCGAAATCCAAACAAAAAACACCGTAGTCAGCAGCAAAAAAAACATCGACAAAAGTAACTCCCAAGGAGCTACACCAAAAGGCAGCCGCGCCATCATCAACACTGGTGAGGTAAACGGAATATACGACATAATGACCACCAATGAGCTATCTGGGTCATTAATAACCCGCATCAAAACAATAATCGATAGAATCAAGGGAATGCTAACTGGCAAAACAAACTGTTGAGCATCGGTCTCGGAATCCACTGCCGAGCCGACTGCGGCTAATAAGGCTCCATACAAAATGTATCCGAATAGAAAGTAGTAAACAAAACAGCCAACAACCAACGGAATGTTGATCATTGCCGCAAAATCCAAACCGGAAAGCAGAGCCTCCGCCATTCCGTTATCCTCCACCATACCACCAGAAGAAGCTATAACTTCAGGATCCATAAGTGAAGGAAGTAAGAGAAACGAAACTCCAAATACCAAGAGCATGGTCAAAACCACCCAAATACCGAATTGGGTTAAACCAACCATTGCAACCCCAAGTATTTTTCCCAATAGCAATTGAAAAGGACGCACCGATGATATGATAACCTCTACAATACGATTGGTTTTTTCTTCAATCACCGAACGCATCACCATACTTCCGTAAATGAAAATGAAAAAATATAGAATAAATCCACTCACCATTCCCACAATCATCTTTGGGCCTGCATGCGTTTCTGTTTCCACCGTCTTTGATATGTCGATGGTACGCAACTTTACACTGGTTTTTGCCCCAGCAATAACTAGGGGATCAACTCCTAAAACCTTCAACTTTTCATCGGTGATTTGCTTCTGCAAGTAATCGCGCACATACGACTCTACCTGCATACTAATATCACCCCGAGCGAAAAACACCACATTGGACGAAATGTAATCGGGATCCCAACTCTCGCCGCTGGGAATATATAAAGCCGCATATAAATCTTCGTTATCTCGCAGCATTTGCTTTAAATCCTCTACCGTGTAGGTGGAGGGATTGGCGTATTGAAACTGCAACTCATCGCTGCCCTTGTGTCGATCCATTAAATTTGGCTGATCGAGAACGACTATCGCTTTTTCACTTTGCGGAAGCAACATCATCAAAGAAGGCGCAAGCATAAGTAACGCAAAGAGTATGGGGCCAACTATGGTTAGTAATAAAAAACTCTTCTTGCGAACTCGAGATAAATACTCCCGCTTGATAATCAATAAAATCTTATCCATTTGTCTTGTTTGTTACTCGTTCAATAAAAATATCTTGCAAACTAGGAAGCTTTTCTTGCAGACCGAACAGTGTTCCCTGCGCCATAAGCACAGATACAAGATTTGACACAGCAGACTGACTGTGTATTCTGAATTGAATGGTATACCTACCTCCCAAAAACTCGTAATCAACGAGTTCAACATCTTGAGGCCATTGAGATGGTAGACTTTCTCCAAACCACTCAACAACCCACGCGTTACTTCGATAAGACTCCTTGAGGGCGCGCAGCGGCGATTGCAATATCACCTGCGACTGATTGACCAACGCGATGTTCTCACACAAGGCTTCAACCGACTCCATCCGGTGGGTGGAAAACATGATGGTCGTTCCTTTTTGATTGATCTCTAAAATTTCGTCTTTAATCAAATTGGCATTCACCGGATCAAAACCGGAAAAGGGCTCATCAAAGATCAACAAATCGGGTTCGTGAAGAACGGTAACGATGAACTGAACTTTCTGAGCCATTCCTTTCGATAAGGCTTGAACTTCCTTATCCCACCAATCTATAATGTCCATCTTTTCAAACCAATACCGCAGCTTTTTACGTGCATCCGCTGCCGATAACCCCTTGAGTTGAGCTAAATATAACGCCTGCTCTCCGACTTTCATTTTTCGGTACAAACCGCGCTCCTCAGGCAAATAACCCACCCGAGAAATATGATGACGGCTAAGCTTTTCACCGAAAAAAGAAACGCTTCCAGAATCAGGACCGGTTATTTGGTTGATGATGCGAATTAAGGTGGTTTTACCAGCCCCATTTGGCCCCAGCAATCCAAATATCTTGCCTTCAGGAACCTCTAAGGAAACACCGTCTAAAATAACCTTTTCTCCGTATGATTTCGTAACTTTATCGCAATGTATTGCTAACATAGTTTGAGCATTTAGTATGACTGTATTGCTTCTCCACAAATAGGATGCATTTGATTATTACAAATTACAATCACGTGCAAATTTATTGGTAAAATATGGGTATTTTTGATGCAATGTAAAAAGCTTTAACAAAGAAAATAAAGCTTTGATATTCAACCAGCTAAACTACACAAAAACCGCACACATGTCTCAAGACTCCGCACTTATTGAACCTTTAACCTTCCCCGTATCCCAAAAAACCATCAAAAATCGCATCGCCTTGGCTCCTATGACCAACTTGCAAAGTCACTCTGATGGATCATTGAGTAAAGACGAACACAATTGGCTGAAAATGCGTATCGAGGGCGATTTTGGAATGATCATCACCGCCGCGGCTTTTGTACAGAATGACGGCAGGGCGTGGAACGGACAAATCGGCTTGCATAACGAACACAGCGCTGATTCGTTTGCCACACTATGTCGCGAAGCTGAAGTAAACCGATCATTAACCCTTGCTCAATTATTTCATGGCGGTCTTCGAGCAACCGCCCAAAAACTAAATCCCTCCCCTTCTGGAGGCACCAACAGCAAGGGAGAAACGATTGGCTATGCCATGCAAATACACGAAATAAAAGAATGCATCGCCGCTTTTGTTGAATCAGCCAAAAGAGCTCAACGCGTAGGCTTCTCCGGCGTAGAAATTCACGGGGCACACGGGTACCTCGTACACCAATTTTTGAGTAAACAAACTAATACCAGAAATGATGAATGGGGAGGAAACTTTACAAATCGTGCGAGATTTTTACTGGAAATTGTCCGGGGAATTCGCATCGCTTGCGGCGAAGACTTTCTTCTAGGGGTTCGACTTTCACCAGAAGACAGTCAATGGTTTCACGGCATTGAGTTTTCCGAAGCGTTGGACCTCGCAGCGCAATTGGCCGAAGATGAAAAGGTCGACTACCTACACATTTCGCTATGGGATGCATTTAAAGCTCCAGACCATCAACCTGAAGGAATTGCCGCCATCACACAAATGAGAAATTATGTACCCGCAAACACACCTCTAATCACAGCGGGAAAAATTTGGTCGTCGAAAGATGCACAGAACGTAATGGAATTAGGTGCAGATATAGTCGCACTGGGAAGAGTGGCAATCGCACATCCCAACTGGGCAAAAGAAGCCATCAACAGCTCATTTAATCCGAGCACTCCACCATTTGGTGTCGCCGAACTGAGTAAAGCCGGACTTTCGGAGGTGTTTATCAACTACATGAAACGATGGCCAAATTTCGTCCAAGAATCCTAATGCAAAGTCGGAAAAAAAGCAAAATACTTTTAAGATTTTCTAATCGCCAGACTTAAAATGGTTGAGTAATGATGTACACCGTGAAACGCAATCCTACAATAAAGTTGCGTGCCGGATTATACTCCTCGCCCAACAAATCGACCTGAAAGCGCTCGTTGTTAATATCGCTGAGGCCATACATAGCAAATAAACTCAAAGTGGCTTTCGTACGATAATCTAAATCCAATAGCACACCAACCTCAGCTTGAAGACCATAATCCAAATCATTATATCTGTTGGCGTTAAAGAAATTTTGCGTACCCAACATCACATCATGCTTGAAGCGTAATTCTTCACGCACGAGAAACCCAGCGTAACCTCCAAGCCCAAAAACATAACGATCGGTGAAGTATTTCCCCATTAAATTGACATCCAAATAATCGATTTTGTAGTCACGCGTAACGGTCTCACCGCGCATATAACGTTCAAATCGCTGACCCTTTCTCTGATAATCTGTGGTTAAACTCACGGCCCAATTCTCCGTAAAATTATACATCAACCCTACCCCACCACTAAACCGAAGTGTTGGCGTAACCCCATCGATTTCCTCCGTATAATACTGCGGATTTAATATGGTGGAATGATAACCCGCGCCTTGCATGATCAAGGAAACGTCATTCCAGCGAAAGGGCTGACTAAAGGACTGCAATGAAAAAAATACGAGCGATAAAACGAGTAAACGTACTTGCATAGGTTCGAGATTAGTTTCTTAATTTATGTACAATGACCACGAAATTCTGATGTTTGCTGAAAAAAATAACAACGACACGACAAACTTAATTAAAAAAACCGGTCCATTGTAAAGAAAATTAAAAATTAACACACCCCTTGAAATTTCACACTTCTACAACGTTCTATAACCAAGTATTAGGCATTAATTTTGCCCTTTGCAAAGACACTTAATTTCAACCAAATAACACCCTTTCCCTCATTATGAAGCAAATCATGTATTTCACACTTATCGTGTTATCCACTGCATGTGTGTCTAAGAAACAATATCTCGAGGCCCTCGACGATATCGAGCGTCTGCGCAACGACAGCACCGTCCTCCACGATGCGTGGAACGCAAAAGACGCAGAGTTTGATTCCCTCCGATACGCCTTTGTGGATTTTCAAAATTCTGCCGACCGCAATATGGCGAGTTTAATGTCTAAACTAGACGCCAAAACCGCCGATTTGGTTGAAAAAGAAGGACTATTAAGCGAGCGTGCTGCGCGTCTTCGTGAACTTCAAGAGCAAGTCTCCGCGCAAAACGATGCCATGCAAAGTCTACGAAGAACGCTTCGTGACGCCTTAGTAGATATCCCTGCCCAAGACCTTCAAGTAGAAATCAAAGACGGAAAAATCTACATTAACCTATCGGAAAACCTACTATTCGGATCCGGTAGCGCAATCGTAGACCCACGAGGAAAAGCGGCTCTAAAGTCGGTTGCTCAAGTACTTACAAAAAATCCTAATCTGCAGATTGAGGTTGTTGGCCACACCGATTCAATCCCCATTCGCACAGCTCGTTTTTCCGATAACTGGGATCTGTCGGTTGCCCGTGCAACAAGTATCACCAGGATACTTGTAGACGAATACAGCGTTGATGGAAAAAATATCAAAGCCGCCGGACGAAGTGAGTACAAGCCTGTTGGTTCGAATCAAACACCTGAAGGCCGAGCTCGAAACCGAAGAACTGAAATTGTATTGAGTCCAGACCTGGAAAAACTATTCCGACTGGTGGAAGAATAAACGCTTTTGATGTTAAATACAAAGCCCGAGTTTGCACTAATCCTGCTTATTCGGGCTTTGTTTTTCTAGAGTAATTTGATAATAAAAAGCGGGAATCAAGAGCATCATTAGTACAGGATTGACAACCAATCGGTGTAAATGCTGGAGAAAAAATCTCGTTTGCTCAAAAGCGAAAATGGTCAAAGAAAAATAAATAGGCAATAATATTAGCAGCTCAATTAAAAATAAACGAAACCCAAATTGCATAAAATCATCCCGGCGGAAAAGGCCGTAAATGATCAACAAACTGCAACCGTCGTTAATTAAAAACCGGATTAATTTGGAAAAAACAAACTTCAGGTTATCAAAATCCGGAAGTTTTGTCGTACCGGCACCCGTATCATAAAATCCGGAATAAAATAATTCGCGCTGTAAAATATATACCGAGGCCAAGCCTAAAACACCAATACCGATTCCTAGCACCGATTTCCAACGAGCCTTCATTGCTCTGATGGGTTTAGAATTTCACTATCTGGCGCCTTTTGTAATCGAACCCAGCCCACCCAAAAAAGCAATACAAAAAGATAGATCACTCCCGTAAACAAAAACTTGTGGTAGAAGTGAAACAAATTGGACTGGTAATAATTGATAATAATCAAAAGCGCCAAACGAATTAAATTAAAAAGGTGTATCGACAACAATCCCAGAGGAATGAACCACAAGGCTGCTTTGTTATTTCGACCACGAAAAGCCAATACAAAAGCTATAAATAGAATCATTACCGCCACCCCGTTACAACCTTCAAATACACTTACACTTGGCAAATCTTTATAGGTAACCAAAACAAAAGGCATATCTACATCCAACTCCAACGAAATAGGCTGCCCTATTATCGACATGAAAACCCTTAAGTTTTCAGACACAAATATTGTGAGTGGATCGGCCAATGGATCATAGTGAGAAATGTAAAGGGAATAAAAAATCGATCCCAAACCATACAAAACCCCAAAGCGAACGAGAAAGAGAATGGTGGGTTTGAAAGACTCCATATAACTGTAGTTTATTTATTATTTATTCCCCTAGTACATGCAAAGTATCACGATCGGATTTCCTGAACGGATGCAAGCAACTTAGCGCGCAAATCATCGCTTACTGGCCAAAGTGGCTGACGCATGGCAGCACCACAAACACCCAAAGTCTCGAGCGAAACTTTTATTCCACCGGGATTTCCCTCTGCAAACAAAAGCTGGGTGAATTGAAACATTTTATAATGGGCATCCCGTGCCTTCACGAAGTCTCCATGTAGACCAGAACGGACCATATCGCTAAATAATTTCGGAAAGGCCTGACCCGAAACACTAATCACGCCATCGCCTCCCAAAGCTAGCATGGGAAAAGTAAGATTATCATCGCCCGAGATCACCAAAAAATCACTAGGACGCCCCTGGATAATTTCCATTACTTGTTCCAAATTACCCGAAGCCTCCTTAATTGCGATAATGTTTGTGAAATCATGCGCTAATCTCAGCGTAGTTGATGCTGCCATATTGCTGCCTGTACGACCAGGAACGTTGTACAGGATGATTGGCAAAGGTGAAGACTGCGCTAAAATGGCATAATGCTGATAAATTCCTTCCTGCGTAGGCTTGTTGTAATACGGGGAAACCGATAAAAACGCAGAAACACCTTGGATATTCATAGTCTGCATCTCCTTGGCAAGTGCCGATGTATTGTTGCCGCCTAAACCATAAACAACGGGCAAAGCACCGTTATTCTCAGCAAGAACCGCATCGAGAATTTGTCGCTTCTCCTCGGAAGTCACCGTTACATTCTCGCCGGTAGTTCCCATAACAACCAAATACTCTACCCCACCATCAATAAGATGTCGAGTAAGTTTTTTTAACCCCTGGAAATCAACCGCTCCATTATCTAAAAACGGCGTTACCATTGCTATGCCAGTACCTCTAAGTGATTGTATATCTTTCATTTTAAGTTTCTTGATTTAAGGTTTGTAAATATTGCAAAAGAGTGTCAATGCTTTTTCCAAATTGACTATTCTTCACAGGGACAAAAAAACTGTAGACTTCAGAATGCTCCTGCTGAATACCGCAAACTACAGCATCGGTTCGTCCCTGAAGCAACTTCAGAATTTTCTTGTGCGTGTTGGCTGAAATATCCAAAACAAGGTCGTAATCCGTATTCCACGACTCGGCAAAAGTAATCTTCTTTATCCGACCGAAAAAAATATCACTAGGAGTGAGATATGCCGACTTGGAATTGCCTTTCAATCCCCATTTCAAAAGAACAAATTCTTTGTTGTGCTGACGAAAAAAACTCGATACTTTCTCCTCTAACTCCGGATTCAAATTTTGCTCATACAGCACACAAACCCTTTTTACCTGATGAAATCCAGGGTAAACGACAGGGTTCTTAATACTGTGTTTTTTTGAAAACAAACGAAATGGCGACATATTGAAATCTAAAGGGCAAAAGTACAACAGCCATCAATGCTTCAAAGGATATTCAAGATGCATTTACAAATAAAAGAGCGGCATGACGTACATTTGTTGCTCGATGGAAAATCAAGTCATCAAACACACTAATAGCCTAAAGAAATTACAAATGGAGCCACTTCTTCCCTATCTGGAAATGATAGATACTGAAATAAAAGCCACACCTTTTCCGAATAAATCGCTTTACGAGCCAATGGAATACATATTGGGCTTAGGCGGCAAGCGCATTCGACCAATTTTCACACTCTTGGGTGCGGAACTTGCGGGAATACCAGCAAAAGATGCAGTTAATCAAGCTGTTGCCGTTGAGCTGTTCCACAATTTTTCACTGATGCACGACGACATAATGGATCGATCTGACATCCGAAGAGGCTCGCCAACTGTGCACAAAAAGTGGGACGAACCCACCGCCATATTATCCGGTGATGCCATGATGGTTATGGCGTACCAATGCTTGATTAAAAACAGTTTCGACGCCACTACCAATCTTATCAAGGTGTTTTCAAAAATGGCAATAGAAGTCTGTGAAGGTCAAATGGACGACATGAGCTTTGAAAATCAAACACCTTCTAAAGACCAGTACATCGAAATGATTCGTCAAAAAACTGCAGTTCTAATTGGCGCTTCCCTACAAATTGGCTTTCTAGTGGGAAAAGACGATTCTGAAGCTGCAGACAGACTCTATCGCGCAGGCGTAAATTGGGGACTTGCCTTCCAAATAAAAGATGACTACCTCGACCTTTACGGAGATGAGAAAATTGGAAAGAAAATTGGCGGCGATATTTTAGCCAACAAAAAAACATTACTCTACATTGTAACCCGTGAAAAAGCGAGCGCGGAGGATTTAAAAACTTTGGACTATTGGTACAATACCAATACAATTAAGCAAACTCAAGTGAGTGAAAGCGAAAAAATAAACGCGGTAAGAGGTCTCTTCGACAAGTACAACGCCGCCGAAGAAAGCCTCACATTGGCAAAGTTATATTTCAAAAAAGGAAATAATCTCTTTAACGAATTAGTGCTCCCTCGCGAACCGCGTAAGACCATACTGAAATTGGCCGAAATGCTCGTTGAACGGGATTTTTAAAAACGATTTATATACCCAATAAAATTTCAAACAAACAGCACATTATCTTATATATCATGAACGAAAATATCACGAAAAAAGCCCTTAACTGGACAAAAGCACCGTTTGACGAAAACACTCAAAAGTCTGTAAATGAATTAATAGAAAATAACCCCCAAGAACTTTACGAGTGTTTCTATAAGGACATCGACTTTGGAACAGGCGGCATGCGCGGCATCATGGGGGCTGGAACAAATCGCATTAATAAATACACTTTAGGACAAGCCAGCGAAGGACTTAGTAGATATTTGAAAAAACATTTTCCCGAACAAGAAATCCGTATCGCAATTGCCCACGATACGCGCAACAATGCTCGTGAACTGATGGAAGCCGTTCAATCTGTGTTTACCGGACACGATTTTCAGGTTTTTAGTTTCCCCGATTTTGCCGCTACCCCATTACTCTCCTACGCCGTGCGCACTTTGAAATGCCACGCTGGTATTGTGCTTACCGCTTCCCATAATCCGCCTAAATACAATGGTTACAAAGTGTATTGGAACGATGGAGGACAAATTGTACCTCCGCACGATGAGGCAATTATCGCTGAAGTAAGGAAGGTAAAATACCACGAAATATCCTTTCAAGGAAAGCCTGAAAAAATAACCAGCATTCATGAAGATCTCATTACCGGTTATTTTGAAAAAATAAAAGGACTGAGTCTGTACAATGGCGATAAACAAATCAAAACCGTATTTACCCCACTTCACGGCACTACTGTTCATGTACTTCCAGATGCCTTAGAGGCTTGTGGATTTAATCGTCCGATAATTATTGAAGAACAAGCGACCCCAGACGGTAATTTTTCCACAGTAGCTTCACCAAATCCTGAAGAACCCGAAGCGCTGAAGATGGCCGTACAAAAAGCAATTGACACCAAAGCAGATTTAGTTCTAGGTACCGACCCCGACGGCGATCGAATTGGCATTGGGGTACCAGATGAGAAAGGAAATTTCGTGTTACTTAACGGAAACCAAACGGCAGCGGTTCTTATCAACTACCTCCTCAGTCAACACCAAGATCAAGGCAAAATGCCCAAACAAGCCTTTATCGCCAAAACCATCGTCACGACTGACCTTCTAGCGGAAATCGCTCACACCTACGCCGTTGACTGCCTAGAATGCCTAACCGGTTTTAAATGGATTGCAGCGCTTATTCGTGAAAATGAAGGAAAGAAGAAATTTATTGGCGGCGGAGAAGAAAGCTACGGCTATCTCATAGGCGATTTTGTGCGCGATAAGGACTCCATCATTTCCGCCGTAATGATTGCCGAAGTAGTGGCCTGGGCAAAAAATAGAGGAAGCAGTTTCTACAAAGAACTAAAAAAACTCTACAATACCTACGGGTACTATCACGATCAATTGTATTCACTCACCTTAGAAGGAAGTGAAGGCGCGAAAAGAATTAACGAAATGATGAATCGCTTTCGGCAAACTCCCCCCTCCTCACTTATGGGTGAACGCGTTGTGAAAATGAAAGATTTTAAAGAAGGTAAGCTAAGGCTTTTGGCAGAAAATGAAATTCACGAACTCGACTTCGAACGCTCGAATGTACTGCAGTTTTTCACAGAAAAAGGCAGTCGAATTACTGTGCGCCCATCCGGAACAGAGCCGAAAATAAAATTCTATTTCAGCATTAAAGAATCGTTCTCTGGAAATATGAGTCTTGAAGCCCTCGAGATGAAAGGCACTGAAAAAGTAGAAAAATGCAAGGCCGACCTAGGTCTTTAATAAACAAGTCATTTTGATGATAACAATAGCATACTGCCACAACAAAACCTCGAGACTTCTAACTGTTGCTCGGAAAGTCTCAAAACTGAGCATTATTGTCACACTTACAGCTTTATACAGCTGTGAAGTAAGCAACGAGGCGAGCAGTATTTCTTCGAATACACCTGAAAATGTACGCTATAAAGCCAAGCTCGTCCTCAACGATAGCATTGACTTGCCTTTTATCATAGAATACACTTCTGGAAGTTCTTTGGTATTGCATAACAGTACGGAGAAAATAGAGATGATCCCGGAAAGCAACGCTGATAGTATTAACTTCCAGTTTCCTGTATTTAATTCAGCACTGAAATTTATCGAACACGACAATGGTGAATTGAGCGGTTTTTTTCACGACTACGATAAAGGACCTGAATTTTCCCTTCGATTTATTGCCGTACCATCCAACGAACCAAGATTTACTACGAGCACTACCCCATGCTGTAGTTTGAATTACCCCTGGGAGGTTATCATGCGTTACGACTCAGATAAGCCGCGTCACGCACTGGGAGAGTTTTTTCAAAATGAATCAATCGTTACCGGCTCAATCATCACTCAGTCTGGAGATTACCGATATCTAGAAGGCGTTCTCGACGGTGACCAAATGAGTTTGGCTACCTTCGACGGTAAATTTGCCTACGTATTTCGCGCACGCCTGCAAAACAACGAATTTCTTGGACACTACTTCGCGGGCAACTCCGAGGCTATTCCCTGGAAGGCAATCCGCAACGATGACTTCCGTCTTCCCAGCTCCAGTTCACTTACATTTATAAAGTCCGAGTACGATAAATTCAGCTTTAACTTCCCTGATAAAAACGGCAACCTTAGAGGCGTTATTGAAGGAAAGGTCAACCTAGTTCAAATTTTAGGCTCGTGGTGTCCAAATTGCATGGACGAGGCTCGAGTATTGGAGAAATGGTTTCAGCGATATCAAGACAAGGGACTGGTAGTAACCGGCTTGGCCTTTGAATATACCGCCGATGAGGAAAAAGGCTGGCAAGCTATCGAAAAAATGAAGCGCGATTTACAGTTGAGCTACCCTATACTTTTTGCCGGCCAAGCCACACCTCAAGCCACACAAGAGGCGCTTCCTATGCTCAACAAGGTAATGGCCTACCCTACAATCATTGTTATTGATAGAAAGGGCAACGTGAGGCAAATAAAAACCGGCTTCAAAGGCCCTGGAACTTCCTATTTCACGGCCTATAAAAAAGATATGGAAAGTTTGATCAACGAGCTCCTTCATGAGTAAAAAGAATAAAAAAAACGACCCTAAAAAGGCGATTTTTGAAAAGTTAAAGAAAGCCAACCCTCGTGAACTTGACCAGTATTTCTCCGAAGAGAATGAAGATGTATTCAGCAACTTCGACTGCCTGAGCTGTGCCAATTGCTGCAAAACAACCGGACCACTCTTTAATCAAGCGGATATTTCCAGAATATCGAAATATATTGGAATGAAAGAAGGTGGTTTTGTTGAAAGTTACCTGCAAATAGACGAGGATGAGGATTATGTGTTGAAAAAACTTCCATGTGCTTTTTTAGGAGAGGATAACCGATGCTCCATTTATGACGTACGGCCCAAAGCGTGTCGGGAATATCCGCATACACATCAAAAGAGACAACACGAAATATTGAAGCTCACGAAAATCAATTACAGTATTTGTCCGGCTGCTGAACAAATTGTGCAACGAGTTTTTAGCAGATTACAATAAACAAAATCAAATTATTATGACTAGTCTGGGAATCATTCCTGCTCGCCACGCGTCTACCCGGCTTCCCGGCAAACCATTGGCTGATATAGGCGGCAAACCAATGATACAACGTGTATACGAAGCAGCCGCATCGGGGGTTGATTGGCTCATAGTCGCTACTGACTCTGAAGAGATCGGCAGTATAGTTAAGAGTTTCGGCGGGGAGGTTATCCTCACGGGATCTCATCATATCAACGGGACTTCACGATGCGCAGAGGCATTGCAAACTTGGACAAAAAGCATCGGTAGAACCCCAGATGTAGTTGTAAATATTCAGGGCGATGAACCCCTTCTTAAAGCCTCCACAATTGAACAATTGGTGCACTTATTTCATCGAAATGAAGTAGAATTGGCGACTTTAGTGCAAGTTATTAGCAAAAATGAAATACCGAAGGAGGGCAGTGATGTCTATGTTGTTTGCGACAAATATCAAAAAGCATTGTACTTCAGTAGATCAGTGATCCCTTTTATAAGAGACGAAAATAAAGAAGATTGGAGCAGTGTCCATCCTTATCTAAAGCATATAGGAATGTATGCCTTTCGACCAAAAACCCTTCTAGAAATTTCAGAATGGGAAGAAGGAAAATTAGAGTTTGTTGAAAAACTAGAGCAACTTCGCTGGCTGGAAAACGGCCAAAACATCTATGTAGTCGAGACTGATTATGAATGCATTAGCGTAGATACACCAGAAGACCTAGAAAAAGTACGTCGTCTTAATTGGGATTGACAACCTCCATTTTACCATCCGGCATTTTCAGTACACGAATTGATTTTGAATAATGGAGCAAACGCTTAATGGTTTTCTCCGATGGGCCATTGAGCGAGGCCTGATCTTTTTTATGAGGGGTAGTCGTTTTATGCATGATAAATATGGTTACGTTGATTAGATAACGCAACCACATTTTTCTTTATTATCTGAGATATCTAAAATATTTCCCAAAAGAATGAAATCGCCCTACAGGGACTATTTCTGGCTCAAAATAATATTATTCTCAGCGATAACTTTACGCAAGTTGATTAAAGCGTAACGCATTCTTCCAAGCGCTGTGTTTATGCTTACACCCGTTTGTTCTGCGATGTCTTTAAAACTCAAATCAGCATAAATACGCATTTCCAAAACCTCACGCTGCTCAGCGGGTAAAAGTTCCAGCAAGGAAATTGCCTTAGACTCAATCTGCTCCTTAATGATTTTTGCTTCAATGGTAAGCGAGTCATCTTTTATGTTAGCCATAAAGTCGTATTCGCCCAAGGGAGTAACCTTGCGCTGCTTCTTTTCTCGACGAAAGTGATCAATAACTAAGTTGTGAGCAATTCGCATCGCCCACTGAATGAATTTACCTTCTTCATTATATCTACTGGTGCGGATGGTGTTGATAATTTTCAAAAAAGTATCCTGAAATACGTCCTCCGCTAGTTCACGATCGCGAACTTTTGATAGAATAAACATGAACAATCTGTCCTTGTGACGACGAATGAGCGTTTCCAAAGCTTTTTCATCACCTCCACCATACATGCGCACTAATTGCGCATCTTGTGCATCTGTATACAGCATACCTATCCTTTTAAGGTTAATATTCAAGGAATTAAAAGTAGCTGTCTACCGATAGGCAAATGGTTTTATGTGTAACGAAGCAACAAACCTAGGAAAAATTTTCGATATAACAAAAATTTAATTTAAAAAACTTGACAAAAATTTTAGGTTTTGTAAAAAACACCCCTAAAAATGGGCTTTTAGTCACAGAAAAAAAATTAGGCATGACGATCTTCGAGATAAAGCGAGATTTATCAAAGAATATCGAAGGATTTTATCATTTCTGCAAACCTATCATCCTTCTAAAGGGTTTAACTTTGCACCCTACCAAATAAAATTATGGAAGAGCTTTCGCCAAAAAAATATATTTTAATCAAAGGAGCCCGAGTACACAATCTTAAAAACATTGATCTGGCCATTCCTAGAAACCAACTAATCACTATTACTGGCTTAAGTGGCAGCGGTAAATCATCTTTAGCTTTCGACACTTTATATGCGGAAGGTCAAAGGAGATATGTGGAAAGCTTGTCGGCCTATGCTCGCCAGTTCATGGGCAAGCTAGAAAAACCGGAGGTGGATTATATAAAAGGGATTGCCCCCGCTATTGCCATTCAACAGAAAGTAACTTCTAGAAATCCACGTTCAACAGTAGGTACCGTAACGGAAATTTACGACTATTTACGTGTGATGTATGCCCGAATTGGCAAAACCATCTCACCCATTAGTGGTCATGAGGTCAAGTCGCACAGCGTTGAAGATGTTATATCCGCGGTGATTAAGCTCGCCGAGGGAACCAAGTTTATGATATGCTATAAACCAGATTGGCTCAACAGAACACCTGCCGCCCAACTGGATGTTTTACAACAGCAAGGCTATAGCCGACTTTTTGATGGAGAAAATACTCTTCGCATCGACGAATTGATGGAGAATCCACCAAAATTAAGTCTTATAAAAAATTGGATGGTCATAGTGGACCGAGCTTCTGTACAAAAAGACGACGATGAAAACCAAGCGCGAATTGCCGACTCCATTCAAATAGCCTTCTTCGAAGGTAAGGGAAGCTGCCATATTGTTATTCCCGGACAGGAAACCCTTGTATTTTCTAATTTATTCGAACTCGACGGAATCAGCTTTAACGAACCCAGCATTCATTTTTTCAGTTTTAACAACCCCTACGGAGCCTGCCCCACTTGCGAAGGATTTGGATCAGTGATTGGATTCGACGAAGATTTGGTCATTCCCAATCCCAAACGCTCCTTATTTGACAACGCAGTAGTTCCCTGGAACGGAGAAAAAATGTCGAAATGGAAAAACGACTTCATCCGTTACGCCTCGGAATATAACTTTCCTATTCATCGTGCATATCGCGATTTGAGCGATGATGAGAAGAAATTGCTTTGGAACGGAAAAGCAAAGGTGAAGGGTATCCGACAGTTTTTTGAATACCTAGAAAAAAAGAGCTATAAAATTCAATATCGAGTAATGCTGAGTCGGTACCGAGGTAAAACGAAATGCCACGAATGCAATGGCACTCGACTAAGGAAAGAAACTGATTTCGTAAAAATTGGCGGCAAAAGCATTATGGAACTCTCGGTAATGCCCATCTATCAGCTGCGAAATTGGTTTTCTAAACTAGAACTCTCGACCACAGAAAAACAAATTTGTAAAAGACTCCTGCCAGAGATCGAGTCGCGATTGAATTTTGTGGAGCAAGTAGGACTTGGCTACCTAACGCTGAATCGCGGGTCCAGCACGCTTTCCGGCGGCGAGTCGCAGCGCATTAATCTAGCCACCTCACTAGGCAGCAGTCTCGTTGGGTCCATGTATATTTTGGACGAACCCAGCATTGGACTACACCCCAAAGACACCGATCGCCTAATTGAAGTCATCAAAGGACTCAAGCAGCTCGGCAATACGGTGATTGTGGTGGAACACGACGAAGAAATGATGCGCGCCTCGGATATGATTATCGATATAGGACCCGGCGCCGGACAGCTTGGTGGCGAGGTAGTGTTTTCCGGCACGTTGGAGAATCTATTGTTGGAAAAAAACAGCCTAACGGGAAAGTACCTTCGAAAAGAGCTCGTAATTAAAACCCCCGAAAAACACCGACCCGCAAAGTCATTTATCGAAGTTTTGGGAGCATCCGAAAACAATCTCCAAGACGTACACGCCAAGTTCCCACGAAAAAGTTTAAGCGTAGTTACGGGCGTTTCCGGCTCGGGAAAATCAACACTGGTCAACAAAGTCTTGTACCCCGCCCTCATGAGAGAAATAATGGGACATGGCGATCGACCGGGAAAACACGACGGAATTAGTGGTGACTTCAAAGATATAGAAAACATTGAGTTCATCGACCAAAATCCAATTGGAAAATCCTCGAGATCGAATCCCGTTACCTACCTAAAAGTCTACGACGATATTCGCAACCTCTTTGCCAAACAAGCCCTTTCCGGAATTCGTGGATACAAACCAAAACACTTTTCCTTTAACGTAGCCGGGGGGCGCTGCGACAGCTGTGAAGGCGAAGGGACGGTTACCGTCTCCATGCAATTTATGGCCGACATCCACCTTAAATGCGAAAGCTGCGATGGAAAACGCTTCAAAAAAGAAATTCTAGAAGTTCGCTTTGAAGACAAATCCATATCGGATATCCTGGAAATGGACGTTTCTGAAGCCATTGCGTTTTTCTCAAAAAATGGACAAGATAAAATTGCACGAAGTCTTCAGCCTTTACTGGATGTCGGACTCGATTATGTAAAACTTGGCCAAAGCTCAAATACACTATCCGGAGGAGAAGCACAACGCGTAAAACTTGCGCTATTCTTATCACGCGGACAGCATAAAGGCAACGATTTATACATCTTTGACGAACCAACAACCGGCCTGCATTTTCACGACATCTCCAAACTTCTAGACAGCTTTAATGCTTTAGTAGACAGAGGGCACACCTTAATAGTTATTGAACATCATCCTGATGTAATTAAAAACGCAGACTGGATCATCGATATGGGGCCCGAAGGAGGCGATCGTGGAGGAAATATTATCTATCAAGGCCCGGTAGCCGGACTGATGGATTGTGCCGAATCGGTTACCCGACCTTACATTGAAGAAGTGGTGAATTTAGAGAAATAAGGGGTTGAGTGTGTGACTTATTTACAAAGAAATCAACCCAGTGAAGGGTTGGTGATTACTCCACCCCTATCCAATCAATCAACAATTCAAAGTCTTCTTCTTGACCGTTGGCGATCAAAAAGCTCATTTGCTCGATGCTTGCAAAGTTGAAATTTGGAATGTTTAATTTCCGTCCGCGAAATGAAGGGTAAAATTCACTAATTGCAAATTTCAAGACTTCCCATTCCCCGGAAGTGGAAAATTGCTGCACGTAAGACTCATTCTGTGAGATTTGACTTTTCAAACGAAATTGGTAGCGCTTAGCATCTCCCTTTATGCGCATAACAATGAACTTCGTTTCTTCTTTGAGCTGTATTCGTTTATTCAATTGAACCGAGGTAAATCCTCCGTTATTAGCCAAGGACACTTTACCGGAGAATAATCCGTGCCCAGAATTGGTTAAGACCAATGAGCCTTTAGAAACCCCACCCATGACGCCATCATTAACGACCCGCCATTCTTTAATATTCGTTTGTGACGAGAAAGTGTAAATTTTTTCCATGTTTGAAGTTGTGAAAATACCAGCCAAGAAAAGCATTGGTATATATTGCCATGAATGATTCATAGTTGTTTGTAATTACCTATTTTAAAACGATATAGAAATCGTTCATTCCTTAGTGACGCCAACATGAAAAACAACCTCAGGATTGTCTTTCCGAATTAGCCTCATATCTATTGGATAGCAGCATCGATAAAATCAAGAAAATCATCGAAATTACAACAAGGTAATATCCGGAATTATTCGACCAGTGATAATTATTATGGTCTACTAAGGCCAGAGAAGTCATTATAATAATCGAGGCGACAAATATTAAAAACAATCGGAATTTCTTCATTTTAAATTTTAGCCAAGTTCAAGAAAAAACACAACCATCAAACTTTTTGCTCTCTAAGGCACATCGCATAACATAAGAGAGGTCATTAATCAAACAAAAAGAGTTCTTTCAAATGTCTGAGGCCTATACAAGCCCCTAAACTTATAGCTTTCTAAGACTACTTGCAATTATTCAAGCGATAAACACCCATATCATTTTGACTTTTGGCTACGTTTCTTCGACCTTTCGATGGTTGCTTTTCTGTAATCTTCGTCTGTATGATATCGGTTTCTAGCCCTTTGCAGGGTTTTGTCGCGATACTCCGGATCTGTCTGATACTTCTCCCTGTACGTCTTCCTAACCTTTTCGCGATACGCTTCGTCTTCCTGATAACGCTCCTTAAGTCGTTTAAGAATCTTGTCTTTATTCTTCTGATAGTAGGACTCCATTGGCTACGAATTTTTCATTATTTGTAAATCTCCAAATGCATTTTCCGCTCAGGCGGAACTAGCTAATATCTATGCTAATCTCTGCAACACGTCAAGAATTACTCTTGACAAAGCAGATTTGCTATTCAATCCCCAAATATACTTAAAAAAAAATAACCCGAAATATTTTGATGTCAAAAGTTAATTTGCAAAACCACAATTAAAAGAACACATCACGGATTGCACTTCAGGTTGTTCTCAATTATTTTTCTTATCAATTACGTAGCGTACCCCCACAAAGCCCATAATGAATATATCATCAAAACGAGTTTCGTATAGCGGACTTAACTCGATATTTAGGGATAAATTTTTTAGATTCACTAGAGGCTTTATTCCAATTCCAATGGGAAAAACGAATCCATTGATATTATTAACTACAATTCCACCACCAGCATAAGTATAGTAATTTTCTCGGCGGAGGAAATTATAATTCAAGACGACTTCAGGTGTGAGGTTATTGATGCTTGTCCCGGAAAAAAGCCTGAAATCTGCCCATAATTTTTCATTAAACTCGTAACCTATTGCATATTTTGAATTTGATTCATTAATGTAAAACGAGGTGGTTAATTGGGCGTAAGCAGAAGAAGAAACCATCACTAAAAACAAGACAATAAACGGAATTAATTTTTTCATGATCAAAATATTGAATTCAATTTGCATTTGCTATAGACAATAAAGTTTATTTCACTCCTCGAATTAAAGTATCGCTTTTAGGCTTATGACGAAGTATTCAAATTAAAATGCAGATACTCCCTGAAGCGCCTCATTTTTATTTAAATCCATCGCCTATCGATGCTAACCTATATTCAATTTGAAATGAAAACAAACAAAAATCAACCGACTCGAAGCCGGTTCGTTTTTCGTCTCGAAAAGTACGACACAAATGGTATATCGACACGATGCGTTTTGCGCCAGGGACGGAAGCGGTAGCCCGCAGAAGTAAGTGCCCCATACAGCGGCGTGGGCGGCGGAGGCTGCGACGGTAGGAGCAGACCCCGTACGCCCCGACCGCTGTGGGCACGGCTTCGAGGACTACAAGCGGACGGCCCGGCGACGGCCCGATGCCGAGAAGCGAATCACCCCGAAAAGTTGGCCGGGCCGGCGGGCGCCATAAAAAATATCATACACATAAATGGAACGTATTTGGCCTTAGACACAAACGGCAACACAGGAGATCTCGACGCGGGCACCAGCAGGTAAAGCTTTCACCGCTACGGTTTCTCTTGCGGGAAAATTACCGGTAAAATACCGACTGTACACTTCATTCACTTCGTGAAAATAGCCCATATCGGTTAGGAAAATGCTACACTTAGCTACCTGATCAAGTCCGGAACCCCCAGCCTTTAACACCGCTTGAAGGTTTTGCAATACCTGCTCAGTTTCTTCAGCAATACTAGCCTGCTGCATTTCTCCAGAAACGGGATTGATGGCGACTTGTCCACTACAGTAAAGTGTGGAGTCGACTTTTACGGCTTGACTATAGGGACCAATGGGCGCCGGTGCTTTGTCTGTTCGTATACTTTGCATAAAAAAAATTTGCTTCAAAGGTACGCAAATACCCAATCTCACGGAAGTCGTTAACTACCTTTGTAGTCCTCAAGAAAAAGATAATTAATTTGGCGACTTTACTCTTTGATAATTACGACTCGTTTACATTCAATATTCTCCACTACTTAGAAGCAGAGGGTGAAGATGTAGTCGTGGTTACCAATAATACTTTTCAACCCGAGGATGTGCTTAGTTACGACAAATTAATTATCTCGCCCGGTCCGGGACTACCTCAAGAAAGTGGAGTGCTTATGCAAACATTAGAATATGCGTGGGGCAAAATGCCGATTTTGGGTGTTTGTCTGGGTATGCAAGCCATCGCTTTACATGCAGGATTCGAGCTTTACAATCTGCAAGAGCCGCTACACGGAAGAAGTAGAGCGGTTAGCCATACGAGTTCGGGACTATTTCAAGGCGTCAGCAATCCGACTTCGGTGGGCTTATACCATTCGTGGGCGGTGAAAGAATCGTCGGTTGATAATTGGGAGTTCAACGCCCGAACGCTTGACGGAATTGCAATGGGACTCTGTAATGTGGAGCTCAATATTCACGCTGTGCAGTTTCATCCAGAAAGCATCATGACCCCTGAAGGTCGGGAAATGCTTAGAAATTTCCTGCGACTTAGTATATTAGTCCCCTAATTTTTTCTAGATGAGTTCAAGAAATGAAAAGTATACACCTACTCAAAATGCTTGGGCATTTTACGATTGGGCAAACTCGGTATATTCACTGGTCATCGCGACTGCGGTATTCCCCATCTATTTTGAAAGTGTAACGCCCGATCTCATTCAAATTGCGGGCTGGGCAATACCCAATACTTCCCTCTACTCCTATTCGCTGTCGGCTTCCTTTTTAATCGTTGCGCTTATCTCGCCTTTGCTTTCCGGCTTAGCCGACCACACGGGGAACAAATTAGGGTTTTTAAAATTCTTTTGTTATTTGGGCGCTGCCGCTTGTCTTTCGCTAGGTTTTTTCTACGGACAAGGGAGTATATGGATAGCCTTAACGGGCAGCATGTTGGCGAGTATTGGCTTCTGGGGAAGTTTGGTATTTTACAACGCATTTTTACCGGAAATTGCTCCGGCAGAAAAACACGATAACTTAAGCGCCAGGGGATTTGCTTGGGGATATATTGGAGGAGCTTTATTGCTAATTATCAACCTGTTGATGATCACCTTTCCGCATTGGTTTTTCCTGCAAGACGCCGCTCAATCATCGAGGATTAGCTTTATAACTGTGGGCATTTGGTGGGCTCTGTTTGCTCAAGTTACGTTTGCAAAACTACCCGCAAGAAAAGGCGAGAGAATATCCAAAAAAGGCTATGTGTTTACCGGATACCGCAGACTGAGAGTGGTTTACAAGGACATCCGAGATTCCGGACATTTAGGCTGGTATTTATTTGCATTTTTTACATTCAGCATGGGTGTGCAAACGGTGATACTGATGGCTAGTCTGTACGGAAGTAGTCAGATTGGTTTGAGCAGTGACTTGCTAATAGCCACGATTTTGATTATTCAATTTGTAGCGATTGGTGGCGCCTATTTATTTGCGCATTTATCAAAAAGACTGGGAAATTTCCCCGCTTTGATGATCGCCGTTAGTGTTTGGAGTTTGATTTGTTTAGCCGCGTATTCTCTCAATCCAGCGCATCCGGCGATTATTGTACACTTCTTCATTGTTGGTGCTTTTGTTGGTCTCGTAATGGGAGGCATACAGTCCTTGGCCCGCTCCACCTACAGTAAAATGTTGCCCCAAACCGAGAACACGGCGAGCTTTTTCAGTTTTTACGACGTCACGGAAAAAATAGCAATTGTTTTAGGAACGCTCACCTTTGGTTTAACCATTCAATTTAACGACGGCGACATGCGGATGTCTGCGCTCACCTTGGGGTCCTTTTTCATTGTTGCGTTTTTTCTTTTGGGATTTATTTTTTGGCGCAAGCAACCCCAAAAGAAGAACATTTCTCTAAGAGGAAATATGTTTTAGCGCGGAATTTAGAACGTGCTCGTGTATCCGATATGCAGCGTTGAAGCTTGAAAGTCGAAGCTGTTGGAACCTTGTTTCCCCACTGCATAAATAAGCTGTAAAAGTCCCAGTTCGGTTCGAAAGGTCATCCCTGCTCCAACGGCGTAGTTTCTTTGGAG
Source organism: Flavobacteriales bacterium (assembly GCA_007693635.1). GTDB lineage: Bacteria > Bacteroidota > Bacteroidia > Flavobacteriales > Schleiferiaceae > CSBr16-58. Next base: position 23,946 of record REDE01000134.1, read on the forward strand.
CCCGGTTTGAAATCCACTGCGATTTTCAATCACACCGAAATCGCCTAGCAACTGAATATAACTAAACCGGTCGAGGGCGTAGCGCAATTCAGCACTTTGGATAAAATAGCTACTCGCGAAGAGACTTTGCTCATTGACTCCACGAAGTGAGTTCACCCCTCCAATGCGATAAAGCTCATTAGGCAAATAGTTATCGGTAAGCAATGTAGCCGAAAGCGAGCGTGAATACGCACCAAAGCGCCCCCAAATTGGCTGAAAAATCTCGAGGGAACCAAGTGCTCGCCACTGGTTTTCAGACTCCTCAAAACTGTTTCGAACACCACGACCAACGTGACCAAAAAAACGAACGCCTTTGGTAGGTTGCAGGAAATGATTCGAATTATTGTACTCCAAACCCAATTTAACAAAACGTGCGGAGAAGTTTGCTGCCCCCGTAACGAACGACTCCTCACTCAATATCACCGACTGTTTCGATTCGTACAAAAGGCGCAGTCGCGCATCCTTTGACGCCCAAAATCGGAGTCCACCCAAAAAGTCTATATTGAGAAACGAGGAATCTTGACGCAAGAAATTCAACGCGCCGGTAACGCCAAAAGGCAAATCAAAAGGAAAGGGAAAATCGAAAGCGACGTCGAGCATTTGCATTTCCACGCCAGGTCGTCGCCATTGCACCTCCAAGCGTTCACCCTTGTTTAGACTATTTTGCAATAATAAATCGACCTCCCCGGTAACAGTTACACCACCATCTTGAAGGGAGTTTAGACCCGCGATACCGTTAAACCGGTTATTTTTTTCTTCTTGAATGTAGAGAAAAAGCACACTTTTTTCTTTAGAAAAAAGCACCTGTGGCTGTCTAGCAAACCCCAGAAAAGGAATACGATCGATCCGCTGTGACAGTCTTGAAATCGTGCGTTCATTGTATTCCATACCCGAATGAATCCCTAGCTCAAAACGCAGCAATGATCGACGAACGGAGCTGTATCCCTTGAGAGCGATGGAATCGATGCTAATGTACGGTCCCGGTTGAACTTGTGCCCTGCCAGACATCGCTCCACCTTGGAGGTTAAAATCGAGAATTTCAATAGAGGCGAACGGATAGCCCGTATTTTCGTAATAGCGCAAAAGTTCATTCAACCACACCGAAGGGTTCTTCGTGGGGTGCTCGATTTTCCAACGACTAATCATACGTTCAGAAAGCGAATCCAATTCTAAATTCTCCCAAGAAAACTGCGGCCCAGTGCTTAAATAAACATTTAAGGAATCAGAAATGGTGTCGATACGTGCATTAGCCAACCAATAGCGATCGCGTTGAGCTGCTTGCGTCCATTTCATCAACGCCAAATCCAAATTCTGCGAACTTGACGAAAGCGCACTAAAATAAGGCTGCTCACCGGCAAAGTCGTCCACAAAGATCCATTTCGTTGGAAGCGATTGAGCAAACAACTGACCGAGTAGGAAAACAAAAAACAACGTCGCTCGAAGCATAGTAAAAAAATATGGTCATCCTTGTCGATGAACTTGACAAAGTTACTCGCTATCGCCTCTCATTAAAAAATTGGATCACAAATGAAGAAATATAGGCAAGTTTTCATGCAAATTCGTCCGAAATTATCCTCGACAAAAAACCTTAAGGCGATATAGAACGCATTAAATTAGAAAAAATGTATGCAAACACGGAGTATTTACACGCAACAATACTTTCCAACGAGAAAAACGAAAAAAGTCCAACATACAAATTTTCTTTTGTAGTTTTGTATATTGTTTGTTTTTGTTAAAGGGACTTCAAAAATCGAAGTCATCTCGATAACGGGTGATTTGATGATCGTCTTTTTTGAGGCTTGATTTTTTTTCAGCAATGATAAACAAAAGCGTGTGTTCAAACTGTTAATTAAGGTATTAAGGCTTTTCGAGTGATTTATTTTTAAAGCCCTAGTTTTTGGATACTTTTACCTCCTGATTTATTCTGAGGAAAAGGACGTTCAGACTAGGATTCTCCCGATAAAATGTTGGGGGACCGCCAAAATCATATTTAGGTGGTTGAAGTAATTGCGAGAGCAGCCTTCGTATCGGTAAACTAATTTTAAAATGAAGAAAACAATAATTGGTCTTCTTTTTTTGACTTTTATCGTCAGCGCCTGTGGGTCGAAAGAAAAGTGTCCGGCCTTCATGCAAAATGACGTACAGCAAGTAGAGACCAACGTTTAATACGTTCGCCTATTCATGTCAATTGCGCATTTCAAACATTGGTATTTCATCGTAATTTTCGGGTTGGCATTATGCTTTCCCGGGAGTATGCTGGGTCAATTGACCACCGACGCCGATTTCAAGCGTCAGGTATACGATCGAGATTACACAGTGGGAGTGCTTTTACATACCCGAGGTTTTGGGGTTACGGCGAGATACGGCTTATTGACCAGTGGTTTTACCAAAAGCGCGATTGAATTAGACATAGTAAATATGCGTCATCCCAAGGAAAATCGGACATTCACTGATTTCTTGGCCAATTCAAACGGTTTCGTTTTTGGACGTCTCAATAGTTTTTATGTCGTTCGAACGGGAATATACCGCGAGCGCATACTCTACGACAAAACGGACCAGGGGACCTTATCCATATCTTGGCACTACAGTGGGGGAATTTCGTGGGGACTCATCAAGCCCGTATATTTGGAGATTGAGGATTTTGACTCTAGAGTAGTTCGTATTGAACGTTATGACCCCACGAGAACCGATGGTTTTATTCGCGGACAAGCGAGATTTGCTCGTGGCTTAAGCGAAACACGGATACAACCGGGAGTTTACATTAAAAGTGGATTCAGCGTTGACAATCATGAGGAGGACAATCGCATACGCAGTTTGGAAGTTGGAGTAATTATTGACGGATATCACACAGAAATTCCGATTATGCACGACACTTCAAACAATCAGTTTTTTTTTCAGTTATACTTATCACTCAACTTTGGCAAAAAATGGAATTGATAACGAAAGAGCCCAACATAAATAAAGAACAAGTCAATCGCGGTAAACCCAAATGGTTGCGGGTAAAGTTACCTGTCGGACAAAACTACAAGGCGGTGCGCAAGTTGGTAGACGAGTACAAGTTGCACACCATCTGCGAAAGCGGTAATTGTCCGAACATGGGCGAATGCTGGGGTGCTGGAACCGCAACATTTATGATTCTTGGAAATACTTGTACGCGTTCTTGTGGATTTTGCGCGGTGCATACTGGGCGGCCCGACAGCGTTGAATGGGATGAACCCGAAAAAGTCGCACTTTCCGTGAAGCGCATGAAGATCAAGCACGCGGTAATCACGTCGGTAGATCGCGATGATTTGGCTGATGGTGGGAGCATCATTTGGGTGGAGACCGTGAAGGCCATTCGCAGAATTTCGCCCGGGACGACTCTAGAGACTTTGATTCCCGATTTCAAAGGGGAGAAACACAACATTGCGCGAGTTGCGAGCGTTCGCCCAGAAATTGTTTCACACAATATGGAAACTGTTCGCCGGCTGACCCGCAAAGTCAGGATTCAAGCGCAGTACGATAGAAGTCTTGAGGTACTATCCTACCTAAAAGAGTGTGGTGTAGAACGCACCAAAAGCGGTATCATGCTCGGCTTAGGCGAAACCAAAGACGAAGTTCTAGAGTCACTTCACGACCTTAGGCGCAACAACGTTGACATTGTCACATTGGGGCAATATTTACAACCAACCACCAAACACCTTCCAGTTGTGGAATATGTAGAACCCGAAATGTTCGATTTCTACAAGGAAGAGGGAATGAAAATGGGCTTCCGATATATTGAAAGCGGCCCGCTAGTTCGCTCCTCATATCACGCGGAAAAACATTTGTTCTAAAACATTTGACTAAACCATAATTTTGTGTTAACTTAGCGATTAGAATTCGGAGTTATTGAATTTTTTACTAACCCATTGGGTATTAACAACCTAAAACATGAAGAAGAGAACTGTATTGTTGAGTAGTCTGGCATTCGCCTCCATTTTAAGTGCTACTTTTTGGACTACTCAATCGAACAAAATGAAAGAGGAAGGCCCTCTTTACGCCCCCAGAGTTGCAAATGCGCAGAATATGGATGCGAAAGGATCGGCTGAATGGTTACACGCAATTCGAGCAAATCCTCGAACCGGAGAAATTGACCCTCAAGATGTTCTGCAGGCCCGCTTAGAGACTCAGCAGATGCGCATGCGAGAAAACGTAGGCTCATTGTCTTGGGAAGAGCTCGGCCCGGATAACGTTGGTGGAAGAACTCGTGCATTTTTAATTGATCGCGATAATCCCAATGTCTTGTATGCCGGTGGGGTTAGTGGTGGACTATTCAAGTCCACTACGAGAGGTTCATCTTGGCAAAAAGTCAATGACTTTCAAGAAAACCTCGCCATCGTATCTATCGCACAAGCTATTAACGGTGACATCTACTACGGTACTGGTGAAGGTATGTACTATTTTGCTAGTTTATCGGGAACTGGTGGTATTTTAGGTGGTGGTCTGTTCAGAAAGAAGCACGATGAGAACGATTTCATCCAAATTCCTTCGACCACACCAACGCCTTCAAATTCAAGCAACGCAAACTTTGCGGCCATCGGATTTATCATTACCGATTTAAACGATGCCAACAAGCTATGGATTGGTACCAACCAAGGGTATTACATATCGACTAACGCAGGAGCCACTTGGGAATTAGCCATACCTATTACTGGTCAAGCAACAGATGGAGTGATGGATAAAAATGGCGGACATTGGATTTCTGTTGGTCAGCGTGGATTCTATTCACCAACTGGAAATATTGGAAGTTTTGTGGAAATTACCAGACAGCCCGCTGCTGCTGGTGAGTTACCACGATCAATTGGTCGAATGGTGTTTGCCGTTTCTCCGGAAGATGCAGATTACGTTTATTGCGTACAAACAACTGGTTTTGGTTCAGGCAACTCTCAGTTTCATGAAGCATACCGCACTACCAATGGCGGACAAACTTGGACCAGAATTGGTCAGCGTTCGGCAAGCTTCAACCCACACGGTCGCCAAGGTGGCTTCGACCACGCTGTAACCGTAGATGCATGGAATAAAGATCGTGTTTTCGTTGGAGGTGTTGACTTTGTTGAATGGTCTGCCACCGGCGGATGGCAGCAAGTAGCTTCTAGATTTAGAGGTTCTCCTTTCTATGTTCACGTAGACCATCACCGATATGTATGTGACACCACACAACCTGGTTTAATTTACGCCGTTAACGATGGTGGGATCTTCCGCAGTAACAACTTTGGAAACACTTGGGCGGAAATAAATAAAGGTTATGTCACTACCCAGTTTTACGGAATTGGATTTTCTACCAATGGTGGTAAAATAATGGGAGGAACTCAAGATAACGGAACCATTTTAATTGACGGAACTGGCAATACTGCAAAAGCAGGTGTACGTACACCCGGTATCGATTACCGCGGAGCCATTCGCGATGGTGACGGTGGATACGCTGAAATCAGCTCAATCAACTCGAACATCATGGTAAAAGCGATGCAGTACGGTATTTTAGGGCGCTCAAACAATAACGGGGAGACCTTCAATGAGTTCTACAACTTTACAAGAATGGACCCTGACAGAATTTCGCCGTCTCTAACCGCTCAATTCGCCCCCTTCGTAACTCCATTCTTATTGTTAGAAAACCAATTCGATCAAAACAGTACAGACTCAGTTCGATTTATCGCGAGAGATGGAATTAGCAGTATCGGATTTGGATTAGGAAGAAGTAATTTTAAAGGATTTATTACCCGGCCACAGGCAGCAGCACAATTCGTTCCTGGAACTTTCCGTGTGATTGCAACACCCGACACTCTGTTTGATGATGGTAATGGAGAGATAATTGGCGCTGGTAGTGGCACAATCAATTACGCCACCGGTGAGTACGACATCACATTCAGTCGCCAAGGAGGTGTGGCCGCTCAAATCACCGCCTTCTTATCGGTTGAGTACGCGAATGGTGATACAATCTTTGTTACAAGCAATACACAAGAGGTGCCCATCCGCCACGTATTGCCTAACGGATTAAATTCCAACGACACCATATTTATTCAGGATCAAGTGCAATCAATTTTTGCAGTTGGCCTAACTTCCACCATTGCAAATAATGGAAGACTTCAAGGTGGTATTTGGGTCACCCGCGGATTGTTAGACTTTTCAGTTGCAGTGCCCGAGTGGATGCAAATTGCTCACTTCGGTGGAGGAACAACTGGAATATCTCCATCGGCAATGGAATTTTCGCCCGATGGTGATGTCTTATTCGTAGGAACATCAAATGGTAGACTATTCCGCATTGCTGGAATGGCTTCTAATCGCGACTTTGCATCAATGGATATCGCCTCGCCTGACTACAACCTGCAAGTGACTGAAATTGCAAACTTCAGTAGATTTATCACTGGCTTGACCATTGACAAAACAAATCCTAATCGCTTGATAGCAACCTTAGGAGGATACGGAAACAGCAACAACGTTCGTTATACAACCAACGCATTGGATACAGGCAGCGTATCATTCTTAGCGAAAGGCGGTGGAATTCCACCGATGCCAGTTTACGATGCTATCTTCAACCTGCATAACCCGAATGAGGTTATTGTGGGGACTGACCTAGGTGTGTTTTCTACTACAAACATCACCTCAGGAAACCCAACTTGGACGGCTGATAACGGAGAATTTGCCAATGTTCCCGTGTTTATGTTACGTCAAGAAGAGATTTTGATTGCGAGTCGCGATACAATTAATCCTCGACGTAACGGAATCCTATTTGCTGGAACACACGGTAGAGGAATCTGGAAAACTGGAAGCCTTGCTGTTAACAACCCACTTTCAACCGTTACTCATCAAGAAATTGTAGCTGAAGATAAATTGTTGATCTTCCCTAATCCAACGAAGGACATTACAACCATTCGTTTGGAATTACCAAGAAATGGTGATGTTAAAATTTCTGTGAGAGATATGTCAGGAGCGCAAGTTCGCTCAGCAACCTATAAAAACCTGCAAGAAGGTAACCAAGACGTTGAGTTTAGTTTGGAAGGATTGAGAAGCGGTACGTATGTAATAACCGTCAGTTCACCAGCTGGAACAAAAACTTCAAAGGTTGTCAAACTCTAAAAAATTGAAGTTCTAAAACAAAAAGGCGTCTCCAAATGAGACGCCTTTTTTTGTGTCATGCCGTGACACAATTAGTGATAATACACACCACGAATCGACAAAAAAAACCAAAATTTTTTAAAAAATTACCAAAATAAGACAAAAGCATATTGGCTAGAATTCCAACATTTGCCACGTAGAATAACGAATAGAAATGAATACATCATTAACTCTAAATCGCAAAGCTATGAAAGAGCAAAACAAACCAAGTATGCAGCAAAGCTACCCTATGACCATTCTGAGCATCTGGAAGAAGATCAAATTGCTCAAAAGCATCAACAAGGAATGTACAATGATTTATCCTGCAACGCTAAATCACGTGTATGCTTCACAATTAAACGAGGCGACCAACGATATAGCAAAATGCCTAACCAACGGATACGAAAAGCATCGTATATACCACACCATAGAACTTTTACTTGAAAAAACAAGCAGACTAAAGCTAATGTGGAAAGATGGCTACCGCCGGGGTTTGACACCCTGTATTGAAAAAGAAATTGTAATTGAAATAATCAACACACTACAAAAAGAACTGCGAATGATTATGAATTTATCCGGTCAAGAAAGGGTTTCTTCAAACGCTGGAAAAAGAGCACCTTCGCCTTCTTTGAATCCAATAATGCAGTCGAATTGGCAATCTGCTTCTTAAACCAATGATGCAAATCTTGGCAAAAGTGATTTTCATCTATACGCAAATAGTTAATTCCCGCATAGGAGATGTAAGCAACATTACGAAGTGGGGTAAGCACGAGTCCATTACTTGCCATCATAAGAAAGTCCACCTCGTAAATCCGCCAAGCATTATCGCTTTCCGAGTTTGCCGCCATCTCATCGGATATGGTATCCAAAAGATGGATGACGGATTGGGAAATTTCGACACAATCAGCCGCCGAAAGTTGACCAATGGTCTCGTAATATTCAATCTGTTTATGCAGATTTACAAGCGTCTGCATAGACCAAATCTCCCAGCGGTTAAGTCGCTTGTAACCTTGATAAAACTTGTTACAGGCGTCCATGATGTCAGAGGGCAGGAAACGATAATAATGACTGAAGGGTTTGTCGGAGTCCAATTCACTTAGCCAAACCGCAATTTTAAACCGAATTAGAACAGGATTTGAAAAAAACAGGAAAACCGGCAAGTCGCGAGCAGCATAATAAAATTCGTGAGGAACATTTGAAAGACGATCTAATTCGTTTGCCGTATCCACTAAATATTTCTTTAATCCGTCGATATCGGTAATAAACTGCGGACGACGAACCAAAAAATCCGTTTCACGATTCATGACCAATGAGTCGAGTGACACACCAAAAGCAGCAGCTAATAACATATAGTCACGAGAGGTGAGCACGGTCTCACAACGAATCTTTTTATACGCCGACGATAAGGTGATATCGAGAATAGTTGCTACTTGATCTGCGAGCTTTAAATTACCAAAATTCTTTTCTTTAATGAGGTCGAAAAACGTACCTTGAATTTCGAGGAGCCTATCATCTTCCATAGTTATAGTACGAATAAAATGGTGGGGAATTAATCGTTTTCAATATCGGTAAATGCTGAGCAAGCAATTTAAAACAAAAATTCAAACTAGACTACAACGAAAATCCCCAGCTTGATAAAAAGTCTATTTCTGACAAAATATTTATTGACTCCTTTTTTACTGGATGATTGAGCTCTATTCTGTAAGAGTGCAGACAAATACCACCATCTTTATTTGATCGTCGCGCACCGTATTTAACGTCACCTTTGATTGGGTGTCCGAGCGCAGAGAGTTGTGCCCGTATTTGATGATGACGTCCGGTTAAAAGCTTAACCTCAACGAAAGTATAACGATCGAAATAATGAAGCACTTCGTATTGAAGACGCGCTTGCTTGGAGTCTTGAGATTCTTTTCCTACACAAAAAGACTTGTTCATCTTTGCGTTTTTCTGTAAAAAATGCTCAACCATTGCGCGTGTAGGTTCGAGTCTACCCTCCACCAAACAGCGGTAATATTTATCGGGCTCTCGATTTTTAAAGGACTCTGAAACTCGAGACAAAGCCTTACCAGTACGACAAAGCACCAAAACACCTGAAGTCACACGATCCAGTCTGTGCGGCAACCCAATAAATACATTTCCGGGCTTCTGGTAAGTTTCGGCGATATAGCGCTTGGCCTTAATAAGGACATCCTCATCACCCGTTATATCACCTTGGGCTAGCTCTCCCGAAAGCTTATCAATAACCAACAGATGATTATCCTCGAACAGAACTCTTTTAGATAATTCAATATTGCTCCTCTTCATTGGGAAAGTCTATGCGCTTAACATCTTCAACATAACGAGAAACGGCTGAGGTGATTTCCTCATACAGGCTCAAATAACGACGCAAAAAACGCGGTGAGAATTCATGAGTCATCCCAAGCATGTCGTGTAAAACCAGAACCTGGCCATCTACCCCACTCCCTGCGCCAATGCCGATAACCGGTATTTCCAGTGATTCCGCAACTTTTTGCGCCAGATGCGCTGGGACTTTCTCCAAAACCAGACTAAAACAACCAGCGGCTTCCAAGGCCTTGGCGTCTTCTAATAACTTTTCCGCTTCGGCTTCTTCTTTAGCGCGAACTGTATATGTTCCGAATTTATAAATACTTTGTGGTGTCAAGCCTAAGTGTCCCATTACAGGAATCCCCGCAGTAAGAATACGCTTTATAGACTCAATAATTTCTACCCCACCCTCAAGCTTTACCGCGTGAGCTCCGGACTCCTTCATGATACGAATTGCAGAATTCAATGCCTGCTTTGAATCGCCCTGATATGATCCAAAGGGCAAGTCCACAACAATGAGGGCACGCTCAACGGCTCGAACCACTGAACTGGCGTGATAGATCATCTGATCGAGCGTAATTGGCAAAGTCGTTTCGTGACCAGCCATTACATTAGAAGCAGAATCACCCACAAGAATAACGTCCGTTCCTGCAGCGTCGACCATGCGAGCTAAGGTGTAGTCGTACGCTGTAAGCATGGATATCTTTTCACCCTTTCGCTTCATTTCCTGAACACTGTGGGTCGTCATCCGTTTATTTTGAGGTCGAATAGCTGACATAATCGATAATATTAATTGCTTGGCAAAGCTACGCAATAATATACAGTCCAAATATCGACTTCTGCTTTACCTTTGTAGAACTTTTAATTTACACTCATGCGTAAGCTCTGGAAACAATTCTCACTTTTATTTGGTGCTGCATCACTTATATTAAGTTCTTGTAACAACGACATTCCCGTAAACTCTGAATGGCAAGACATAGCCTATGTTTACGGCATACTTAATCCGCAGTTGGACACACAGTTTGTTCGAATTGGGCAAGCCTTTTTAGGAGACGGTCCCCCATCTGAGTTTGCTCAAATCCCCGATTCCATCTACTACGAAGACATCACCGTTTTCATGGAGGAGTTTGATGCATCTAACAACAACATCACCAACGTTTTCGGCTTAGAGCGTATTGAACGTCCGGGGCAACTACAACCAGGTTTCTTTACCACCGAAG
>REDE01000171.1 GCA_007693635.1 Flavobacteriales bacterium
TGAGGCGAGCATCAGCTATAAAACGCGCTGGGTGGAAGAACATTTACACGCTTTGAAATCAACCTACAACAACGCCCCGTACTTTGAATTTTTAGAGCCCGATCTCGAAAGAATTTTACATAAAAAATACGATAAACTCATCGATTTGAATATGGCATTACATCTTCAAATCATGAAGTGGCTGCGAATCGATAGGGATGTGAACAGGAGCGAATCTTTTCAAAACTACATCGACTGGCCCAAAAACGGTGCGCATCCGGAAATAGCTATAAAACCATACCCGCAAATTTTTCGTACCGACTTCACACCTGGACTATCCATAATAGATGCCTTGGCATGTGAAGGGGCTTTCATATCCCGACATTGGGTAAGCTAAAAATATTTTTATGTAGTTCAAAAACATATTGCAAATATGTGAATTCGAGTTATATTTGCGCGAGTTTAATAGTGTTATGTCCACGTCAAAAATGAAGTTTTAAAGCGCGACAAAACACATAATAAACTCAGTAATCACCAATTATTTTACTATCAGAATTCCGCTAAAAACTTGGTTTTTCAAAAAATCCAAATCAACGAAATTCGCAAAAACAAAACAACGTATGAAAAAAATCATCTTCGCATTATTAATGGGTTCAGCAGTATTAGTTGCCCCTTCATGCAAAAAAGACGATGACTCCAACAATGGCGGTGGAACTACAACTCCTCCAACATTAGTAGGCAACTGGAACTTGACAGAGTACAATGTAGACGCAAGTACTACCGTTGACTTTATGGGTATTGAAGCACAATTTACCATTACTGCAAAAAAAGTAGCCGGTGCAGGAACCCTCAATTTCGAGAGCAACAATTTACTTGCTGGTAACGGAATTATCGTACTGGAAACAACCGTTGTCGCTACCGCTTTTGGTGCGCCATTGTTCAGCGATACCGACACCGACGACTTAGACCTCGACGAAGAGTTTACCGGCACAGCTTACGAAATCCTAGCTGGAAACAAAGTTAAAATGACACTTGATGGAGAAGAAAGAACCTTCGACTATGTCATCAGTGGTCAAACAGCAACCCTAACTTCGACTTTCACAATCACCGACAATGATTTTGGCGATGAGCCTTTGTTGATCAATGTCGAGTTCAAACTCGCGAAGTAGTTTAGCATCATTCAATTAAAAGGAGGCCACTTCAAAATGTAAGTGGCCTTTTTTTATGCGAAAAACAAAGACTCCAGCAGGGTGTATCCTTCAGTTTTGAAAATAGTTTTCACTTCTTTGAAAAATAAATAAAATACCCTTGGCTGAATCAAAAAATATTCGTTTCTTTGCACCCCTCAAAAAGTCGCATATCCGATATAAAGCATAACGCTATGTCTAAAATTTGTCAAGTTACCGGGAAAAAGGCCATGGTTGGAAACAACGTGTCGTTCTCGAACAAGAAAAACAAGCGCAAGTTCAACATTAACTTGTTCAAAAAGCGCTTCTACATCCCTGAAGAAGATCGTTGGATTACCCTACGTGTAACCGCTTCAGGATTGAAGAACATCAATAAGCGCGGAATTTCCAGCGTTTTAAAAGAAGCGAAATCTAAAGGTTTCATAAACTAATTTACAATGGCTAAGAAAGGCAATCGCATTCAAGTCATCCTAGAGTGCACTGAACACAAAGACAGTGGAATGGCGGGAACATCTCGTTACATTACCACCAAGAACAAGAAGAATACCCCCGACCGTATGGAGTTGAAAAAATACAACCCCGTATTGAAGAAGGTAACCGTTCACAAAGAAATTAAGTAAGTCGCAAGACAAACCCCTAAAATCCCAATGCTATGGCAAAGAAGGTAGTTGCAACATTGAAAAAAGAAGGTGGTGTGGTTTACACTAAAGTCGTTAAAATGATTAAAAAGAACGACTCTCAATCATACAGCTTCGAAGAGAAAGTAATGCCCAAAGACTTGGTCAACGACTTTTTGAAAAAATAACATCCTGCAAAGATGTAGTGTAACTCTAGCCACCTTTTAATCAAGGGTGGCTTTTTTTCGTATATAATCGTTTGGATTATCTTTGACCGCAAATTTTGGTCATCTATAGCTTTACAACATGGGGATTTTTGGTTCAATTTTCGGCAAAAAAGAGAAAGAAGCGCTCGATGAAGGTTTAGAAAAAACCCGTTCGAGTTTCTTTGAACGCCTGGGCAAAGCCGTACTCGGAAAACGCAGCATCGACGAGGATGTCTTAGACGAGATCGAAGAGGTTCTCATTGCCTCCGATGTAGGCGTATCCACTACAATTAAAATCATCGACAAACTCGAATCTCGAGTAAAAGAAGATAAATACTTCGGCACGGAAGAGTTGCACAGCTTCCTCGAAGAAGAGATCGCGATTTTGCTTTCTTCAGAAAAACAAAAGTCCGTCAATGACGTGCATATGCCAAATGCTCCTAAACCTTACGTGATCATGGTGGTAGGTGTAAACGGCGTTGGCAAAACGACCACCATAGGTAAATTGGCACACCGACTGGCCAGCGAAGGAAAAAAAGTCATTATTGGCGCCGGGGATACATTCCGCGCTGCCGCGGTAGAGCAAATAGAAATTTGGGGCAAACGAGTTGGCGTACCGGTTGTAAAACAAGCAATGGGTAGCGATCCCGCTTCCGTGGCCTACGATACCCTACAATCTGCCATTGCCCAAAATGCTGATGTAGTACTCATCGATACTGCCGGACGACTGCATAATAAAGTGAATTTGATGAATGAGCTGAGCAAAGTAAGGCGTGTAATGGGCAAACTCATTCCCGATGCACCGCACGAAACTATGCTCGTTATCGATGCCAGCACCGGACAAAACGCCTTTGAACAAGCCAAAAACTTTATCGCAGCTACTGAAGTCAACTCACTAGCCGTAACAAAACTCGACGGCACCGCCAAGGGTGGGGTGGTAATCGGAGTGAGTGATCAATTTCAAATTCCCGTAAAATATATCGGAGTTGGCGAACAAGCCGAACACCTACAAACCTTCGAGCCAAAGGCGTTTGTACAAGCATTTTTTAAGCGCTGATATTAGCTAAACTTACAGAGCTCTACTTAGACGGTTTATTCTTAGCTTTGCGGCAACCTAACAGCACCCGTTTTTTACACTATTCATGAGCTCAACCAAATATATTTTTGTCACCGGCGGCGTTACTTCCTCCCTAGGAAAAGGCATCATATCTGCCTCCTTAGCAACGCTATTGCAATCCCGAGGATACTCTGTAACCATTCAGAAGTTTGACCCCTACATCAACATCGACCCGGGAACCTTGAATCCTTACGAACACGGAGAATGTTATGTGACCGACGATGGGGCGGAAACCGATCTCGACCTTGGACACTACGAACGCTTTCTCAACCGCCCAACCTCCCAAGATAATAATGTTACCACGGGAAGAATATACCAGTCGGTTATCGTCAAAGAAAGACGCGGCGACTATCTCGGAAAAACCGTTCAGGTTATTCCCCATATCACCGACGAAATCAAACGCCGGATGCTGTTGTTGGGACAAAATGGCGAATTTGAAGTAGTAATTACCGAAATTGGTGGAACCGTTGGCGATATTGAAGCTCTACCTTACGTGGAGGCCGTTCGTCAATTTAAATGGGAAATGCCCGACGACTGCCTCGTCGTGCACCTAACCCTTATCCCCTATCTTGCCGCTGCCGGAGAACTCAAAACCAAGCCCACCCAACACTCGGTGAAAATGCTTCAGGAATCTGGTGTACAACCTGATATCTTGGTCTGCCGCACAGAACATCACATCGATGACGATTTAAAGAGAAAATTAGCGCTCTTTTGCAACGTTAAAAAAGAAGCCGTCATTGAATCAATCGATGCCGAAACCATTTACGCTGTGCCCCTGCTCATGCGTAACGAAAAACTCGACGAAATCGTTTTAAAGAGACTGGGGCTTCCGCATGAAGGAAAAGCGGACTTGAGTCGTTGGAAAGACTTTTTATACAAACTACGCTTCCCGACCAATGAAGTCCGCATCGGACTAATTGGGAAGTACGTTGAACTCAAAGATGCTTATAAATCCATCGCCGAAGCATTCATTCACGCCGGAGCTGCTAATGAATGTAAAGTTCAACTCGAATGGATACATTCAGAAAAACTCAATGCCGATGATGTTGAGAAAAATCTACGTGGACTTAATGGAATATTAGTCGCACCTGGTTTTGGTGAACGAGGATTTGAAGGAAAACTTGAGGCCGTTCGGTATGCTCGCGAAAACAACATTCCGTTCTTTGGAATTTGTTTAGGGATGCAGTGCGCCGTAATCGAATTTGCTCGCAACGTTTTGGGGCATAAAGACGCCAACTCAACCGAGATCAATCCCGAGACGTCACAACCCGTTATCCATTTGATGGAAGCTCAAAAAAGCATCACCGAAAAAGGTGGCACCATGCGATTGGGCGCTTATAATTGTGAATTAATTCCAGATTCGTTAGCGCACAAAATTTATAAGAGAAATACCATCTCGGAAAGACACCGTCATCGATTCGAATATAACAATGCGTTTTTGAAAGCCTTCGAAGCCGCAGGCATGAAAGCTACGGGAATAAACCCCGATAATCAACTCGTGGAGATTGTGGAAATTCCCGAGCATCCTTTTTTCATTGGAACACAATTTCATCCAGAATATAAAAGTACTGTGGCAAATCCACACCCGCTTTTTACCGCATTTGTAAAAGCGACAATTGAACACCACAACTCCGAAAAATAATACTGACCTGCAATAAACCTAAGCGATATAATGAACAAGAAAACGGATATTAATAGCATTATAGGGTTCTTCCTAATCGGTCTTGTACTGATGTATTTCTTCTGGCAAGATGCTGCAGTTACGCCAACCCCACCCATAGAAACACCTGCAGCAACGGAGCAAAAAGATATGCGTCAAGGTGCCAATGGTGAAGCGGAAGAGTTAGCTGTAACCGAAGATGCACCCATCGATTCGCTGCAAGCTGCAAGTCTCCCCCCTGTGCGTAGCATCGCAATAGAGAATGATGTGGTAAAAATGCACATCAATACCCGAGGGGCGCGCGTAGAAAATCTAAGATTGAAAAACTTTCAAACTTTCAAACGCTTTGAACAAGAAGAAGAAGCACCACTCTTCCTAGCTCAAGACCGAAACTTCCGCTTTAACCTAGAACTGGGAAATCAAATTGAAACTTCGAATCTTCACTTTGAAGTCGTAGAAGAAAGTAAAAAGCAAGTAAAACTCCGCGCACGCACACCAAAAGGAAACGTATTTGTCACGTACACCTTAGATGACAAAAACTACCAATCATCCATGCGTGTTACTACAGACTTTGATGTCACAGACCCCACAATGCACTGGTCGATGCGAGGACTGCGACACGAAAAAAATCGCGATTACGAGCAAAGCAAAACCACACTGTACTTTTTCCTAAACGATAAGGGTAAAACAGACTACCTTTCGGAAACCCGCGATAGTAGAAAAGAGAAGGAAAATATCGGCTGGTTTGCGTTCAAGCAACAGTTCTTCTCCACCATTATCCATCCTGAAAAAAACATTTCTTTCATAGAAATGGAAAATCGCAGCATCGAAGATAGTGAGGCGTTTACCAAAGATATGATTGCTTCCGCGCGATTCCGAAATACAGGAAATCTTGACTTACCAATAGCTATCTACAGTGGCCCTAATCGGTTCAAAACCTTAAAAGATTTTGACGCCGGTTACGAAAAACTCATCCCCTTGGGTTGGGGTATTTTCGGATGGATCAATCGGGGAGTCATCATCAATATATTCAATTGGCTAGAGGGATACGGCATTAATTACGGCATCATCATATTGTTGATGACCTTATTGATCAAACTCGTACTGTTTCCTCTCACCTTCGGATCTTATAAATCAATGGCCAAAATTCGCGTTCTCAAACCCGAAATTGACGCCATCAACGAGAAGTACAAGGAGAAAGATGCAATGAAGAAACAGCAAGCGGTAATGCAACTCTATCAGCAAGCTGGTGTAAATCCACTTGGAGGTTGTATTCCTGTTCTCTTCCAAATGCCCATCCTCTTTGCTGTATTCCAGTTCTTTCCCGCATCAATTGAATTGCGTCAGCAGTCATTTCTTTGGGCCAATGACCTTTCAAGTTACGACTCAATCTACAACTTACCCTTCAACATACCTTTTTATGGCGACCACGTAAGTTTATTTACCCTCTTAATGACGGTAACAACCATCATGTATACTTACATGAATCAGCAACTTACTGGAGGCAATACCCAATACCCACAGCTGAAGTACGTGATTTACCTGATGCCCGTAGTCTTCTTAGGAGTGTTCAACAATTTTGCCGCCGGCTTAAGTTACTACTATTTCGTTGCCAACCTTATTACTTTTGGCCAGCAATTCGCTATTCGTGGAATTATTGACGACGAAAAAATACTTGCTCGCATTGAGGAAAATAAGAAAAAGCCTAAGAAAAAATCCAAATTTGCGCAAAGAATGGAAGAGCTAGCTAAAGAACGCGGCCAACAACTTCCGAGCTCAAAAGGATCAGGCAAAAAGAAAAAATAATAACATGATGCGCAACCTTCTTTCCATCGTACTTACAAGTATATTTCTCAGCGCTTGTACCGGCCCGAAATCACTGATGAAGTCATTTGAAAAAGCTGGGGAATCTACGGTTATTAAGTTTGAAAGAACCGCTTGTTTTGGCACATGCCCCGTGTACGAAGTCGTCATTCGGGGAGATGGAAGTCTGACCTATACCGGAAAGGAATTTGCGCAGCCCAAAGGCATCTTTAAGGCACAAATATCACCCGAAGACCTCAGGAGTCTTTACGAGCGCATAGCCATCAGTGGGTTTTTTGAAATGGAAGATGCCTACGATGGACCTATAAGTGATGTACCCTCGGCAATCACCGAAGTACAAATTACCGATAAGCGGAGAAAAAAAGTAATCAATCGCTGGGAAGCTCCTGAAGACCTAATTCGACTGGAAACCTATATCGATAAGTTGTGGCAGAAATACCTTACTGAACAATAAACAGCTCAAGATCTGAAAGCTCATTTTATTTCTGTACGCAAAACCGCTCGATATCATCACCGAAATGATGAACACACCTCCCATCAGTGGATGATTGCTCACGGATACGGAATGCTTACAACCTATTTTTCCAAGCATTTTGAGCAGCTACCCGCAAAGCATGAACTTATAATTCCTGAGGGGTTACACCGATTTTACCTTCAAGGTGCAAGTGGTAGAGTAGGTGCTAGCTGGATGACCAAAGAGTGTCGAGAACAAGATATCCTCGACTACAATAACTACCTCAACGACTTATACGCCAATCTCCAAAAAGATGTTCCTCTTATTGCCTTTGGTTTTTCCCAAGGAGTTGCAACAATCTGCCGCTGGGCCTTACAGTTAGCAACGCCACCAAAACACCTCATTTTATGGGCGGGAGTAATTCCACCCGACATGAATAACGCCGCTTGGGAAAAACTCAAAACCAACACAAAAATCACGGTTTTCCAGGGAGACAAGGATCCTTTTCACAAAATAGAATACGAGAATTGGACCGCCGAAATTGCACCGAATGCTGAGAAAATCATATATCCAGGCGGTCACGAAATCCATCATGATGTGCTTTTAAGCTGGGTTGAAAAAAATTTAGGGTGAAGTTTCTGGTATTTTTCACATGTATTTATTTCCTTATCAATAAATTAAATAATTTTCGATAAGTATTTTTGTTTGTTGTATAATTTTTCTTGCTCATAGCGGATAAAATTATAAATGATTAGTGAATATAAATTCATCCGAATATTTGTAAGGCAAGACATGAAAATCCAGTCATTTACGTTAGCAAACTCCAAACAGGCTATTTTTTAATATTCTACTTTATGATAGACTGTGTCGAAGGCGTTCATCCAAACAGTGTCACGCCACCTAATCCATTCTCCATTTCTATAAAGTTCAAACGGAATAGATCTATTGAAATTTCCACCTCCAAAAAAAACAGAAGCTTCATTAACTCCACCATGGAAAGTTTTTGTCACCCCTCCTCCCCAACTAATTGTAATTCTATCCCCCGGCTGCGGATTCACATTTTCGATATGTAATTTCAGCCAAGCATGGGGACTTAGATAAATATTTTGGGTTTGGTGCTCGCCTACATTGATAAAATAAATGCTTGAACTGTATGATGGTGTGTGGTGCATGGGCGCTCCTTCCATTATGCGCAGATAGTATCTTATATCTTCTCGTTCTGCAGTAAAACTAAATGAGAAATTTCCATTGGCATCGGTTCTTCCTTATTCAACTAGCGTTTCTCCCGGATCAAATATGCCGCTTCCTCCGGTTTCGGCATAAAGATTAACGTTCAGTTCCTTATTAGCAGCTTTGTCATTGGTTCCATATGTGAGCACCCTACCTTTTACGGAGGTCTCGAGAGACTTCTGGCATGACATCAGCGCTAGAAGAATTATTATTTGAAAAA
Source organism: Flavobacteriales bacterium (assembly GCA_007693635.1). GTDB lineage: Bacteria > Bacteroidota > Bacteroidia > Flavobacteriales > Schleiferiaceae > CSBr16-58. Next base: position 8,495 of record REDE01000171.1, read on the forward strand.
CCCTTGTAGCCATTTGATTAGTATTCAATTTTGTGGTAGGTGGTGTCGAAGGCAGGGAGAAAAACAGTGTCAAAATATTGGTTAACATCATTGTTTCTAAAAACTGAATAAGAAATAATATGATCTGCATTTCCTCTTCTAAGTTCAAGCTTAATTTCATTAACAGAACCAAAATAATCATACATAACCCCCTCTCCTCTACTTAATCGTATTCTATCCCCCGGCTGCGGATTCACATTTTCGATATGTAATTTCAGCCAAGCATGGGGACTTAGATAAATATTTTGGGTTTGGTGCTCGCCTACATTGATAAAATAAATGCTTGAACTGTATGATGGTGTGTGGTGCATGGGCGCTCCTTCCATTATGCGCAGATAGTATCTTATATCTTCTCGTTCTGCAGTAAAACTAAATGAGAAATTTCCATTGGCATCGGTTCTTCCTTATTCAACTAGCGTTTCTCCCGGATCAAATATGCCGCTTCCTCCGGTTTCGGCATAAAGATTAACGTTCAGTTCCTTATTAGCAGCTTTGTCATTGGTTCCATATGTGAGCACCCTACCTTTTACGGAGGTCTCGAGAGACTTCTGGCATGAC
>REDE01000184.1 GCA_007693635.1 Flavobacteriales bacterium
GTTGTTGACCGGTGTGATTTTTTCCAATAAAGACGGTCTTAAAGATTTGAAAATTGGTGCGAAAATGCCCTTGCCCGAGTATCAAATGATTGATCCTCTCAATGGTGATGAGGTCGCACTGAATAGTTTGATGAAATCGAATGGCCTCTTGGTGATTTTCTCCTCAAATACTTGTCCGTACGTTATTGCCTGGGAAAATACCTACTCGGAATTATCTGCTTTAGGTAGCGAGCTTTCCATTGGTGTGGCAATTATCAATTCCAACGAGGCTTTCCGTGAAAATCAAGATACTCCGGAGTCGATGGCGCAGAAAGCCATAGACTTGGGATATAACGCACCTTATTTGATCGATCAAAATCACGTTTTGGCAGATGCTTTTGGCGCTCGAACAACCCCGCATATCTATCTCTTCGACGGTAAAGCTAAGCTTGTTTACAAAGGTGCTATCGATGATCGTTACGAGGGAGGTAAGAAAAACCAACCCGAGATTAACTGGCTTGAAACAGCTATGAATCAACTGGCAAAGGGAGAGAAAGTTACACCATCAACCACCCGTGAAATTGGTTGTAGCATCAAGCGAGTGAAAAAATAAGTGTCCTTTGCTTGAGAAAAAAATCGCAAGTCGGTTTTTAAACGATTGATTGTCGAAAACTTTTTGTACATTCGCACTGAGTAATCATGTCCAAAAATTTTATGGAAAGTCATCTGTTTCAACTTCTTCATGTACACGAATGCGTTGTAGTGCCCGACTTCGGGGCTTTTGTTTTGCGATATTACCCCGCGGAATGGCAACAAGGTACAATGATGTTTCGTCCGCCTTCACGCCGGGTGTGTTTTCAGTCTGATCTTAAACAGAATGACGGTATATTAGTGCATTATGTTGCTCGTAAAGAGGGGGTTCCCTTCCGTGAAGCCGAGCGAATGATCGCTGCCGAAGTGAAGAATTGGAACAATTTACTGAACTCTGGACACAGTGTTTCACTTCCCGGTATTGGAAAAATTTACCGCATTAAAGAAAGTTCACTGGAATTTTTTCCAGAGTTGAACAGCAATTTTATGCGCGACAGTTACGGATTGCAAATTATTCGCACCGAGCCCGTTAAGGTTGTCGAAAATGTTCTAGAAGTCGCTCCTGTAGAGGCTAAAGTACTTCAGGTTGTTTCAACCAATTGGAGTAGAAAAATTCTTCGGGTTGCAGCCATTACTCTTCCCCTTTTTATTGCACTACAAATCACCTCAACGTCGGTTGATCGCAGCGATATAGCTAGTAAAGCAGAAGCTTCAATGAGTTCATTTGTCGTTGATCTCGATAAATATCGTGCGGCGCCAGAGAAGGAATCTTTGCAGCTTACTGAAAGTGATTTTACCGAGCCCGTTGATGAGGTTATCGATATTGTAGATGAGGATACAGACGAAGTCACCTCGCTAACGACCAATCAAAAATTTGAAATTGTGGTCGGAGCATTTAGCATGCGTGCAAATGCCGATCGACATGCCGAAAACCTAAAACAGAAAGGAGTAAATGCTTACGTCCTTTCTGATAATGAGCGTTTAATTCGAGTAAGTGTAGGGTCGTATAATTCCCAAGCCGAGGCTGAAGTTGCACTTGTGAATATTCGTAAAGATATTGAACACGGCGCCTGGGTTTTGGCAAAGTAAATTTAACCCCACTTCTATGTCACCAAAAAAAGTTTCGGAGTCACTAACCGTGATGACGGAGATTGTATTGCCCAACGATACCAACAACCTCAAAAATCTATTCGGTGGTCAATTGTTGTCCTGGATGGACCGTTGTGCTGCGATAAGTGCTCACCGTCATTGTGGAAGAATCGTTGTTACCGCTAGCGTAAATAACGTTTCTTTTCAACTCCCAATTCCTGAAGGATCTATTGTTACTTTGGAGGCTCGAGTCTCCCGTACCTTCACATCTTCGCTGGAGGTTTTCGTCGATGTTTTTTTGGAAAAAAACGCCAAAGGTGCTCGTCGTAAAGCTAATGAAGCCATCTATACCTTTGTGGCCGTCGATCAATTGGGGAATCCAATTCAAGTTCCTCCAGTGGTTCCCGAATCGGAAATTGAAAAAAGTCGATTCGATGGAGCGCTACGTAGAAGACAACTGGCTCTGATTTTAGCCGGAAAAATGAGTCCTAATGACGCTACCGAATTGCGCGCACTTTTTTTTCCGAACGAAAAGCAAAACTAATCTAAAACAATCGGCTTACGCATTTAATGAGTAAACCAATTAGCCAAACTGATAAAAATGCAATACAATACCTTAGTACTCGGAAGTGGCGGACGTGAACACGCAATGGCTTTGATGCTTTCGCGATCTTCAATGGTAGGAAATCTTTATGTCGCTCCAGGTAATGGTGGGACGTATAACTGCGCAACTACGTTACCGGATATTAAGCCTACGGATACTACTCGGATAATCGATGCGGTTCGCAAGTATGAAATAGGACTTGTAGTCGTTGGTCCTGAAGACCCCTTGGTTATGGGGCTGAGGGATGAGTTAACCGCCGTTTTCCCCAATTTGGCTATCGTGGGTCCGGATAAATATGGCGCTCAATTGGAGGGTAGTAAGGACTTTGCCAAGCAATTTATGCAGAAGTACAATATTCCAACCGCTGCTTATCAGTCCTTCACGGGCGGAATGGAAGCTGAGGCAAAAGCCTTTTTAAAAACCATGCAGCCTCCTTATGTGCTTAAAGCCGATGGCTTGGCCGCGGGCAAGGGAGTGCTTATTATCAGTGATTTAGCTGAAGCGGAAAACGCTATCGACGATATGTTGCAAGGCGGAAAGTTTGGCGCTGCTGGTAATCGTGTGGTCATCGAAGAATTTCTCGACGGTATCGAGTTTAGTGTTTTTGCCGCCGTTGACGGGAAAAATTACGTGATTCTACCCACCGCAAAGGATTATAAACGAATTGGCGAAGGTGATACGGGTCTAAATACTGGAGGCATGGGTGCCGTTTCTCCACCACCATTTGTCGACCAAATCCTAATGGAAAAAGTCGAACAAAGGATTATTAGCCCTACCGTTGAAGGACTTAAGAAAGATGGTGTTGATTATCGTGGATTTATTTTTTTCGGACTAATCAACGTACAGGGAGAGCCAATGGTTATTGAATACAACTGCCGTTTGGGTGATCCTGAAACAGAAGTTGTCTTACCGCGAATTGTTAGCGATTTTGGAGCTTTGTGTTTGGGTATTCATCAGGGTAATCTTGGTGATTATCAGTTAGAAGTGACGGACCAAACCGCCACAACGGTGATGCTGGTTTCGGGTGGGTATCCGGAAGATTATAAGAAAGGTTACGAGATTAGTGGCTTGCAACAAGTTCCGCACGAAGTGGTGGTTTTTCATGCCGGAACTACTCGTCACGACGAGAAAATTTGCACTTCAGGTGGAAGGGTATTGGCCGTAACCTCATTTGCTGCCAATCATCAACAAGCGCTTTTAAGCTCTTACAAAGCCATTGAAAAACTTTGCTTTGAAGACATGTACTTCCGCAAGGATATAGGTTTTGACCTTTAAAAGCAATTTGCTGAGGCGTTGTTTATTCCCTGATATTTTGTAGCACGTTAATCCTTGTGATTTTGTACTTTCGCATGCTACGATTAAATAGTTATCATGGATTTTTCACTTAAGTATGCGCAGGAGCGCGATTCCGCAGATCCTCTGAAAGAATTTCGTTCTGCTTTTCATATTCCACCGCACGGAAATAATGGTTCGTGTATTTATTTCACAGGAAATTCCTTAGGCTTACAGCCCAAAAAGGCCAAGGAGTATATCCTTGAAGAACTTGAAGATTGGGCTGCCTTAGGTGTTGAAGGTCACACACAAGCCCGTCGCCCGTGGATGCCTTATCATGAGAATTTTACGCAGACTTTGGCACAATTGACCGGAGCTAAGTCTTCCGAAGTTGTGGCGATGGGAACCTTAACGGCAAATTTGCATTTTTTGTTGGTTTCTTTCTATCGGCCTTCAACGCATAAACGGAAAATCGTTTGTGAGGCAAAAGCTTTCCCTTCGGATCAATATGCTTTAAAGAGTCAGATAGCCTTTCATGGTGGAAATCCCGAGACGGATTTAATCGAACTTCATCCTCGTCCGGGTGAGCATTGTTTGCGTACGGAGGATATCATTGAAACCCTGCAAGCCCGCCAGGATGAAATAGCCTTGGTAATGTTGAGTGGGGTGAATTATTACACGGGTCAACTTTTTGACATGGCGAAAATCACCTCGGCAGCAAAGAAACTCGGTCTGGTTGTCGGATGGGATATCGCGCACGCGATGGGAAATGTCCCTTTGCAACTGCACGATTGGGGTGTTGATTTTGCTGCGTGGTGCAGTTATAAATACCTCAATGGCGGCCCCGGATGTGTTTCCGGTATTTTTGTCCATGAGCGCTACCACAAGCAAAACGACCTACCTCGATTTGCCGGGTGGTGGGGTCACGATAAGGAAAATCGATTCGCTATGCCAGATACCTTTGTCCCCATAGCATCTGCGGAAGCTTGGCAGCATTCGAATCCTCCCATACTTGGGATGACCGCTTTATTGGCATCTTTGGAGCTTTTTGAAAAGGCCGGGATTGAAAATTTGCGGATAAAAGGACTCGAACTCCACGCGTATTTGCGATTTGTTATCAACGAAATATCGCAACGAACCGGCGTGCCCATGCAAATTATCACTCCCGAAAATGAACAAGCGCATGGCTGTCAGGTTTCTTTAGTACTTCCCAGCAACGGCAAAGCCTTGTTTGATGCCATAACCGAGAAAGGCGTAATAGCCGATTGGCGCGAACCCGATGTGATTCGTATGGCGCCAGTTCCTCTGTACAATAGTTTTGAAGATATTTATACATTTGGCCATATTTTGGAAAAGGCCATCGAAAAAACAGTAAATAGACATGTCTGAAAATAAAAACATGGTAGTTGCCGGAGCCGGCTTAGTAGGTTCCCTGCTCTCCATTTACCTCGCTCGCAAAGGTCACAACGTGCAAATATTTGAGAAAAGACCCGATGCTCGAAAAACGCAACTTTACGCAGGAAGATCAATCAACTTAGCCCTTTCTGATCGAGGTATTCAAGCCTTGCGCCAGGTTGGCGTTGTGGATCGTGTATTGGAACAAGCGATTCCAATGTATGGTCGAGCGATTCATAATGCCGATGGTACTGAGACCTATCAGCCTTACGGTAAAGAAGGTCAGGCCATTTATTCGGTTTCTCGCGGTGGACTCAATAATCTTCTTGTCGATCTAGCCGAGGGATATGAAAATATTCAACTGAACTTTGAGCACGCGTGTTCCAACGCCGAACCCCTAAAGAACCGTATTTCATTTACCACCCCTAGTGGCGATGATTTGCAGGTCAACGCCGATGTGATTTTTGCGACCGATGGTGCTGGATCTGTAGTGAGAAAGGCGATGGAAGAGCAAGGTTTGCTAGAGAGTCAAACCAAGTGGATTGAGCATGGATACAAGGAACTTTCCATTCAAGCAAATCAAGATGGGGGATTTCGCATGGAGAAAAATGCTTTGCACATTTGGCCACGTAAAGACTTTATGTTGATTGCGCTTCCCAATCCAGACGGTAGTTTTACCCTAACCTTATTTTTGCGTAATGAGGGTGAAGTCAGTTTTGCCGCGCTCAATTCCGACGAAAAGGTGTTGGAGTTTTTTAATAGAGAGTTCGCCGATGCGGTTCCGTTGATGGACGATTTATTGCTCGATTGGCACCAAAATCCATCTTCGCCTTTGGGAATCGTTTACACCTATCCCTGGGTGAGTGGGAATACCATTCTGCTCGGCGATGCAAGTCATGCCATTGTCCCTTTTTATGGTCAAGGGATGAATAGCGGTTTTGAAGATTGCTACGTTTTGGGTCAAATGATGGAGGAGATTAGTGATTGGACGGAGTTGCTTGACGCCGTGCAGGAAAGTCGTAAGCCAGATGCTGATGCAATTGCCGAATTGGCCATGCGTAATTTTGTTGAAATGCGCGATCTTACAGGAGATCCAAGCTTTCTTCTGCAGAAAAAAATTGAAGCACGTTTCGCGAATAAACACCCAGATAAATGGTTGCCACTGTATTCTCGAGTAACTTTTTCGCACCAACGCTATCACGAAGCATTGGCCAAAGGCAAGGAGCAAGATGCTATTATGGCAGAAGTTATGGCGATGCCTAATATTGCCAATCATTGGGATAGCGAAAAAGTAGAAGCAAAAATATTAAGTCTGCTAAATAATTCGTAATCAGTATGGCAAAGCCAGCAAAGTACATCGATATTGAGCAGGTAATTGCAAAAAAAAGCCCCGGACTTCGTCGCTGGATGCCCGGGTTTTTGATCTCTTTTTTACGAAGTGTACTTCATGAAAAAGATATCAATCATACCATGCAGGTGATTGGTCATCTTCAGGGTTTAGATTTTTGCGACGGCTTGATGAAACACATGAACGTCACAATAGCCGTTGAAGGCTTAGAGAATATTCCGGAAACTGGTGGAGTAATCATTGCGTCTAATCATCCCTTGGGAGGTTTAGACGGGATTACCTTGATGCATGCAGTAGGTCAAAAGCGCACCGATTTGCAGTTTTTGGTTAATGACATCCTTCTCAATGTGGAGAACCTGCGTCCGCTTTTTGTTCCTGTAAATAAACACGGGCCAAATGGCAGGGCAATAGCCCAGCTTATTGAGCAGACATACGCCAAAGACATACCCGTGTTGGTATTTCCAGCCGGTATGGTTTCTAGGATGCAGAATGGAGAAATTGCGGATTTAGAGTGGAAGAAAAGTTTTGTATCCAAAGCCATAAAATATCAAAAAGACATTGTGCCGGTATTCGTCGACGGCACGAACTCTAAGTTTTTTTACAACTTAGCGCGCTTTCGCAAGATGCTTGGTATTTCCGCAAATTTAGAGATGTTTTTATTGCCAAAGGAAATGTTTCGCCAGCGTAATCGAAAAATCACCATTACTTTTGGCAAATCCATTTCGTGGGAAAAACTAAATGACACGCAAAAAAATCACCAGCAGTGGGCCGATGAGCTCCGAAAACAGGTCTATGCAATGGCAAAAAAATGAGTTATGCAGGATATAATACCACCAGTTGATCCTCAATTGATCAAGGCTGAACTCAACAGCAAGCGTTTTTTACGAAAAACAAATAAAGCGGGAAACGAGCTCTACGTCATTACGGCTAAGAACAGTCCGAATGTAATGCGAGAAGTTGGTCGTTTGCGTGAAATAACCTTTCGCGCAGCGGGGGGCGGCACCGGACTAGACTGCGATATCGATCACTACGATACAGCCGAAAAAGGCTTTAAGCAACTTATTTTATGGGATCCCGAGGATGAGCAGATTATTGCCGGATACCGGTATCTCAATTGCTGGGAATTGGATTTTGAAAGGGGAGAGGAAAAGTTTTTAGCCACAGCTCATCTGCTGAAGTTTTCCCCAACATTTATAAACGAGTATTTGCCGAATACCATCGAGCTGGGGAGGTCTTTTGTCCAGCCAAATTATCAAGCCGATAAAAGCAAAAAGGGCATCTTTTCGCTGGATAATTTATGGGACGGACTGGCAGTGCTTTTTGAAGCTTCTCCAAAGGCTAAGTATTTTTTCGGAAAAGTTACCATGTATCCCAGTTATAACTCGGAAGCGCGCGATCACCTTTTGGCCTTTATGCACCATTACTTTCCGCAGCGCGGACAACTCATTACGCCTTATCAACCATTGGTTTCTCAAACCGATACCACCGCTTTTGTCGAGCAGTTAAAATCTCAACCTTATAAAGAAGGATTGAAGTTGCTTACAAATTTTATTAGGGAAAAGGGAGAGCGTATCCCTCCTTTGATTTCCAGTTACATGAGTATAAGTGAAACCATGATGACCTTCGGCACGGCGCTAAATGATGAGTTTGGAGGAGTAGAAGAAACGGGTATTTTGGTAACCATTGACGATATATTCCCCGAAAAGAAGAACCGTCATTTGGAGGGTTACGTTAAAAATCCCGAACTCGATTGGGCCTGATTTATTGAGATTAAGAACGATGGGAAGCATCTACTTTGTGTCTGATTTGCATCTAGGTGCACCAAATTTGAAGGACTCCCACGTTCGGGAGCAACGCTTTTTGCGCTGGATTGATCAGCATCAAGCTGATATGGATGCGCTCTTCATTGTGGGCGATTTATTTGATTTTTGGTTTGAGTACAAAAGGGTTGTTCCTCGCGGATTTGTGCGAACCCTAGGTCGATTAGCCACTTTGTCTGATTCGGGCATACCTATTTATTTTTTCACAGGAAATCACGATTTGTGGGTTGACGATTATCTGGAAAAGGAGATTGGTTGTAAGGTGTTTACGGAGCCTCAATGTTTTGAGCTTCAAGGGAAAAAGCTACTCGTTGGTCATGGCGACGGATTAGGGCCGGGCGATCATGGTTATAAATTTTTAAAGCGAATTTTCACAAATCCTTTCTTGAAATGGTGTTTCGCACGCATTCACCCGAATACAGGAATCGCGCTCGCTGATTATTTTTCAAGAAAAAGCAGAGCAAAAACTGGGCATAAAGATCAGGAAACGAATGGGATGGATGAGGAGTGGCTTTATGTGTATGCTCGTGATTATCAACAAACGAACACTCCCGTCGACTTATTCGTTTTTGGGCACCGACACTTGCCTTTCGACGAAAAACTTCCCGAGGGCGGCCGATACATAAATCTCGGTGATTGGATTCAGTATTTTACTTTCGGGAAATTGTGTAAAGGCGAGATGACCCTTGAGGAGTTTAAAGACTAATCGTTACACAAATACTGCACTTCTTGACCTGTGAATCTGGGTTTTTGCAAGTGTTAATGCAGATTTATTTTTTGTTAAAGTTAACAGATCTGCTTCTTTTCTGTCGCGTAATCAATTTGCTGTCAGTTGTTTGACTCTGCTGTTAAATATTTTGGTTGATTGAATTTTCTTATGTATTTTTCCCAACGATTAACCATTAAATTTTTTTACTCATGAAAACAATTATTTTCACCCAAAC
>REDE01000162.1 GCA_007693635.1 Flavobacteriales bacterium
AAAATACTCCCTTTACCAATTTATTTCTGTTTATGAAATTTGACGATTGATTTTTTTTATTTATTGTTGAGAAGGTAGATTGATATACGACTTGAGGGCTTCAACGTGTTTTTCAAAAGCGTCTATTCCCTTTTTGGTGATGGTACAGCGTGTATGAGGGTAGTTGCCTTTAAATGTTTTTTTGATTTCAATGTAGCCGGCGTCGTTTAATTTTTGTAACTGAACACTGAGGTTTCCCGAGGTGGCTTTTGTTGAATCTTTAAGGTATTTGAAGTCGGCCTGCTCCAATCCAATCAATAAACTCATTACCGCTAAGCGCAATTCTGATTTTAATAAAGGATCAAGGGGTTTAAACATGAAGTTTACTTTTCTTTGCCAGCATAATCCCCGGAATTACATATCCTAGAAATATCACCGCAGCATATATCAATAAATAATCTACTCCGTCAAAAAGCGGAGACAATCCGGCGGCTAACCAAAATACAAATGCGCCAGCAACTAATGGGACAAATCGAATGATTGCCCCCGACACAAAGGTTGCCAAACCTACGAGCAGGAGAATAAAAGGCGTTGGGTTAACTTTATGCATGATACTCACAAATATAGTGAGGAAAAGGGCTAAACCGAATCCTAACCATAGTTGCGAGTATATCCGATCAAAGCTCGATGACGCCCCTTCCTTAGCGGATCTGCGCTTTTCATAAATTACCCCAACTGGCACTCCAATTATTGAAATACCCAACCAAACAAGATTTGTTTCATTGCCCATGCCAGCCCTTAACATCAGATATTGTGATATACTGGCCATCATAACCAAAACTCCCCAAAGCAAAAAATGAAACCCGGTTTCGGTGACCCGATTTCGCGCCATGGAAATCATTTCGTGAACAAGATCTAATTTTTGATTGACAGATTCCTTTTCCATAATGAATTTTTTTTAAGTTAAACTTGATGCAAATATAAAGTAGTTTATGATACAAACCTAATTTATTTTCCAATGATTCTGAATTAGATTTCGACCATCAGCATTTTTTCGTAAAGCATTGGTAAACAAAACAAAATTATTAATACATTTGGAGACCAAATCTAAACCATGCGCCAGATCATTATTTTTTTACTTGTAATTGGGAAATCACTTGTAATGGGTCAAGATTTACCTATTCAGGTTATGTTTGAGGTAGATGCGGCATTTTCTCCTCAATACCCCGAAAAAATTAGTCTTGGAATTTCATCAGTAGATACCGTCCTTTCCAATAATGGTGTAAAATATCTACGAAGATTTGAAAAGGGTCGTGGTTCGGGTTTATATATTTATGTTGCTCGGGTTTCCGATAGTTTGGAGCAGAAAAGCTTGTTGAATTCACTTCAGGAATTACCGGAAATCATTCACGCCGAAGAAGATTTCATTGCCTTTGCAGATAATTTTCCCACAGTAGTGCCAAATGATCAGCATTATTCTCAGCAATATGCATTAAAAAACAACGGAACATTTTCGCTTTCACCGTCTAAATCAGGTGCAGATATCAGTATGGAGGAGGCGTGGGCTATTGAACAAGGTGACACCAATGTAGTGATGGCCGTACTCGACTCAGGAACGAAACTTGACCATCCGGAATTTCTGGGACGAATTTGGGTAAATCCCGGTGAAATCCCCGGAAACAATCAGGATAATGATAATAACGGCTACATTGACGATATTAATGGATGGAATTTTATTAGTAATAACAACGACCCATCCGACGACCATGGGCATGGAACCGCGGTAGCTGGTGTTATCGCTTCAAATGGCAACAACAGCATTGGCTTTGCCGGCGTAGATTGGAATTGTAAAATAATGACTCTTAAAGTTTTAAACCAAAACAATAGCGGGCCTTATTCGGGTATTACCGAGGCTTTTTATTATGCCGCCGACAACGGAGCTCATATATTAAATGCATCGCTGGGCGGATTTAGCAATTCTATTTTTCTTCATCAATCGGTTATTTATGCTTTAAATCATAATGTACTATCCGTAGTATCTACCGGAAATGAAAACAGCAGTGTAGTTCGGTACCCATCCGCCTATCCGGAAGCCATGGGGATAGGCGCCACAAACGCTATGGACGAACGTGCACAGCCTTTTGGAAACAATACTGGCAGCAATAGTGGGAGCAACTTTGGAAGTCACGTTTCGGTGGTTGCTCCGGGTAATTTCATCTTCAGCTTGAGATACACCTCAAATACCAATTACAGTTATCGCTTTAGTGGAACTTCCTTTGCTTGTCCTCATGTGGCCGGACTAGCCTCCCTACTCAAAGCACAGGATACCAGTAGAACGCCGGCACAAATTCGCGCCATCATCGAATCCACGGCAGAAGATCAGGTAGGAAATCCTATCGAAGACACCCCCGGCTGGGATCAGTATTACGGTCATGGACGAATAAATGCTTTTCGGGCCTTAGTGGCAAAATTCAGCACACCTCCAACCAGTTCGGTTTCCACCACTTACTTTGAAGTGGAGCACCCGGGTGGTATTCATAAAATACCATATTACGGAAATCAAAACCTGATTACTACAAACAATGATATTCAACTTGCGGTAATTCCCATCCAAAATTTAAATAAGAATTCCCAAGAAATGTTTCAATTGTTTAATACTCAGATACAATCCCTTGGACTCTCAAATGAGGCTGTAGTCATTGCACCGCAGTTTTTGGATGAAAACGATGTTCTTTTTCATCATTTGGATTCCTCTTATCTTTACTGGGCCGGAGATTCCATTAGTATCTTCGATGGATATCCAAGTTTGAATTCCAATGCTTCAATTGAAAGTTTTGCAGTAATCGACAGTTTGATTTCCAAGCTAAAAAACATGTATCCATCACTCTGTCAAATTATTGTTGTAGGAAATCAATATGGTGGGTCATTTACTCAACGGTATGCTCTATTAAGCATCGCGGAAAATACTGTGGGCATTCCCATTCGATATGTAGTAGGTAATGCTAATTGGTACACCTACCTCAATAACGAACGAAAAGTATCCAATGCCCTAGATCAGTTTTCCGTGCCTTCAAGCTGTTCGGATTACAACACTTGGCCTTTTGGGTTAGATAATCGAAATATATCCAATTATGTAGGATCCGTTTCCGTGGATTCCATTTTGAGTAGAAATGCTAAGCGAGAATTGGTGTATGTACTTGGAGCATTGGATACGGAAACGCAGTTGTCAGAATTGGGCTTAGGCTGTTTGTCTGCATCACAAGGTGAGAATCGACATGAGCGGGGAGTTGTTTTCTCTAATTATCTGGTTAATTTTTTTGGTTCAAATACAGCTGGCTCTCAACAAACGATATCGCTTCAAGGTGTAGGTAAAGAAGCTGCTCCTTTGTTTTCACACACTCAAAGTTTACAAGCCATATACTCCATTCCAGGGGTTGTTTCTTCCTGGGAATTATATGACCCTCCGATACATTCTCTTCCTCCTCCCTCGGTTTTTCATTTAAATGATATATTTTTCACCGATTCGATGGTCGGTTGGGTGGCCGGAAATTTTCGGCGAATTTTTTATACCAATGACGGAGGCGTAACATGGAATTCGCCTGTAGTTGACGGAACCTTGTTCCAAGAGCTCCATAGTGTACATTTTCCCAATCAAACCCGGGGATTTGTAACGGCGAATAATGGTAATATTTTACGATCTAACAATGGAGGATTAAATTGGTTTACTGTCACAACACCTGTAAATACCCCTTTGCGAGACATTCACATGCTCAATACCTCACCATTTTTAACAGGATGGGTTGTTGGGGATAATGGGGTAATTATGTATTCTAATACCGGTGGCGCTTGGTCTTTGCAAAATTCCGGAACAAGCCAACAACTTAATGCTGTCCATTTTACCAGTACTACCCACGGAGTGGCCGTAGGAAATAGCGGAATCATTTTGAGAACAACCAACGGTGGGAATACATGGCAAAATGTAAATTCTCCAACAAATTCTCAACTTTGGGATGTGGCTTTCACTTCTACTTCAGTGGGTTTTGCCGTTGGAAATAATGGAGTTATCCTCCGAACCCTCAACGGTGGCAGTACTTGGTCGTTATTAGCATCGCCTACGAGTGAAAATCTTAAAGCTATTGATTTTTCGATGAATATAGGAATAGCGGTGGGTGAAAACGGTGCAATTGTTCGTACCGAAAACTCCGGGGGAAGTTGGTCTTTACAGTATTCGGGATTGGTTCGAAATCTCAATGGGGTTTTTACACATAGCCCTACCAATGCTTTTGCCGTTGGAGATACATCTACCTTATTGCAGACTTTAGAAGGTGGAGCTTTATGTTTTGGCGATATCAATTTGGGTCCAGACACAAGTATAAGTCACTTGGATACTTTGGTTCTGCGATTGCCAGTAAATTGTTTCAGCAATCAAAATATTTTGTGGAATACAGGACATACCGGAGAAAAACTCGTGATTTCTGCATCCAATTATCCGCTGGGGCACAACCAGTTTTTTGTGCAAATAGAAACTAATGGCTGCATTGCTTACGATACTGTCAACGTATTTATTTACTACAAAGATTTCCCAAATGCTCCTATTATCAGTCTTTCAGGATGCGATAGCGCATCTGGATCTTCAGGAATAACTTTCACCCAATCCGGTATTTTTATTGACTCCATTTTATCACAAAGTGGTATTCAGGATAGCGTTATTGTTCACCAGGTTGAAGTAAACTACGCTACTGAAGTTATTCATCAATTCTCCGGCTGCGATTCGGTAATTGGTCACTTTGGGCAAACTATTTACCAAAGTACCGTATTGAGGGATACGTTTCCAACCGTAAAAAGTTGTGACAGTATTGTAATTCAGGAAATTGAAGTGTTTCCATCCCCTATTGCATCTGTTCAAAGCAGCACCATTAGTGCCTGTGTAGGAGACAGCATTCACCTTTCAGCGGATACAACAAATGCTCAAGACTTAGAATGGTTTAAAGATGGACAATTTATTTCTTCCGGACAGAATTTAATCGTGAACACATCCGGGAATTATTCGGTGATTGCTACAAACATCAATGGCTGCCATGATACAAGTCAAAGCGTTTCCATCGTTTTTCATCCACCGCCCGAATTAAGTTTTCAAACAATTCCGGTACTTTGCTCCAATGATTTACCATTAGCATTAAATATCGCTTCGCCGTTAGGGGGAACATATAGCGGTTCAGGGGTTTCAGGAGGGAGTTTTGACCCGAGCATTGTGGGAGTAGGAGTTCATCCTATCACTTATACTTACACCGATTCCAACGGTTGTGTAAATAGTATTCAAGACTCAATTACCGTAAATCTTCCTCCAACTCCCGTTTTTACAAATACCTCCAACTTGGAAGCCTGCACAGGTGATTCTATCCAATTGCAACTAATTCATAATGTGGGACAAACCTATCAGTGGTATAAAGATGGGGTACTCATTCAAGGTGAAAACCAAGCTAACCTGACTGTAAATGAAAGTGGGAACTATTATTCAATCGTAGAATCAAACTCCTGTTTCGAGTATAGTGATACCTTAAATGTTTTTATTCGTCCATTACCTATGGTTTCAATCAACGGGCCCGATACACTGCAGTTGTGCATTGGCGACTCCACACTTTTGCAAGCAACCACGGGGGGAATAGGTTTGAGTTTCCAATGGTTTTTTAACAGCAATCCAATTTTAGGCGCCACTCAAGGTGTCTTAAGTACAAGCGATGCAGGACAGTATTTTCTTATTGTGGAAGACAGTTTTGGATGTGTAAATCTCTCCGAATCTGTATGGGTAGTTTCACAATTTCATCCGCAGGCAATTATTACTCCTTCTGATACGGCATCTATTTGTGATGGAGATACCCTAATAATTCAGGCCAATACAGGGGTTGATTTAACCTATCAGTGGTATCATAACAACATCATTCTTCCCGGAGAAACCGGTGCCACTTTACACACTTTTGCCGGAGGTACATATCAAGTAAAAATTACCGAAAATGCACTTTGTGAAAGCATGTCTTCCCCCTTGCTAGTAACAGTTAATCCTTTGCCTTCGGTTAATTTGAACGCTACTAAATTGAATTTCTGCTCGGGCGATAGTGTGTTTTTGACGGCAGACAGTGCCAATTTTATATATCGTTGGATGATTAATGGAAATACCATTAGCGGAGTTGGCCAACATTCTGTTTTTGTCAACAATCCCGGTCAATATTCAGTAGAAGTTACCGATGAAAATGGCTGTAAAGCTTTATCCAACATTCTTACTATTGATTATTTTAGTCCACCCGTAAATCAAGATGAAATATGTGCAGTAAGTTTTGATTCTGCCTCAGGTGGAAATCGAATAGTTTGGGAGCCGACTCCCGGAAATCGCAGTATGGGTTTTGTGATCCACAGAGAGCAAGGTGGGGTATTCGACTCTATTGGATACCAAGACTTTGCATCTGCCGGTAATTACATAGATCTTTTGGCAACGCCCTCATTAATAGCGCATTCATACCGAATTTCTACCTTTGATTCTTGTGGGGCATATAGCGATACCAGCAGTCATAGTAGCGTTATATTACTTAGTTTTACGCCAAATCATTTAAATCAGGTAGAAATGCAATGGACGGCTTATGAAGGTGCGAATATTCTCAATTACAAAGTTTGGCGCAAACCTGAAGGTGGTAGTTATTCGCTTTTGGATTCACTTACTCCCGGTATATTAACATACACAGACTCTTTCCCCACCAGAGGTTTAAAAACATATTTGGTTACGGCAGATTTACCCCACGTATGTACTTATGCCGACCCCATTGACGGCCTTACAAGTATTTCCGGTGTTTTATCAAATACCATCGAGGTTTCAAGTGGAGTATCCGTAGTAGAATTTGATTTGTCAAAAATCATTCAAGGTTTCCCTAACCCTACACGTGATATTTTTCATATTCAATCCTCACAAATGATTCACAGTTATGTTATATACGATTTTCTTGGACACAACTTAAAACATCAAACACTTGAAGCCAATACCTTCAGCGTTGATTTGGGAAGTTATGCTGCCGGGGCATATTTCATTCGTGTTAATGGCGATTTTGGAAGTCACTTAATGAAAGTGGTTTTGGTAAAATAATCTTCCAAGGATATCTTTAAACAGAAATTGGAGGTGCCGCCTTTAGGATATTTCCCTAATTCAACCGGACTGAAATATCGATATTGCCAATAAATCACTCCTCAGGTTAAGTTGGTATTCTTATCGTACAAACAGTGCATTATTCGATTAAAGCGACACGTTTTGACACACTCGCCCCTTAAGTTTGCACTTCTGTCAGTTCAAATTTACCAAAACAAATACTCATGCCGTACTCATCAAGTGTATGTGCCATTATATTTGAAGACTAATAATCGATATCGAAAAACCAAAATACATGATTGACCTCATTGGAGACATTCACGGACACGCTGACAAACTTGAAGAATTGTTGCGCAAACTAGGATATGCTAAAACAAACGGAGTCTATGCACATCCCGAACGAAAAGCTTTGTTTGTGGGTGATTATATCGACCGTGGACCTAAAATAAGAGAAACGCTAGCCATCGTTAGGTCCATGGTCGATAACAATAAGGCCATCGCATTGATGGGAAACCACGAATACAATGCCCTTTGTTTTCACTTTCGAGATGAAAACGGCGGCCATCTTCGGCAGCATCTGATCAAAAACATCATTCAGCATTACGAAACGCTCAAGCAATTTCAGAACCGACAACGCGAATACGAAGATTATTTAGAGTGGTTTAAAACCCTGCCCCTTTATTATGAAACAGAGGCATTTCGCGCAGTTCACGCCTGTTGGGATAAAAGCAACATCGACTTGCTGCGACAAACACTCGTAAATGACCGGTTGACCAACGAATTGATTCTTCAATCTGTAAAAACGGGCAGTGCGTTAAACCACGCCATCGATCAAACCCTGAAAGGCAAAGAAATGAAAATGCCGGAGGGTTTGTATTTTAACGATAAAGATGGGACCAAAAGAACAGAGATACGCATTAAATGGTGGGAAAACCCCGCTGAAATGACCTATAAATCCATCAGCGTTGAGCCCATTGAAAACCTACCGGACCGTCCCGTTGAACAATCACAAATCACCTCAAGCGAACATTACAAAGCCCATGAGAAAAAAGTGTTCTTTGGCCATTATTGGTTGCGTGGCGAGCCATCATTGTACAAAGACAATATATGCTGCTTGGATTATAGTGTAGCCAAAGGCGGTAAACTCGTCGCTTATCGACTGTCGGGAGAAAGCAACCTCGATGAACGCCACATGATTTATGTATAACGCAAAACTCTTATATTATGATTCCAAATAAAGACACCAATACTGTATATCTTTCAAAATTATTGCTTTCTGACAAACGCTTTGAAGCGAATTGTGGTGCATTGACCAAAATCCTCAATAAGCACGCAATACCTTACGAATTCCTAGACGCCACGAAAGACATTTGGTGCCGGGATTACATGCCCATTCAGATCGATGTAAACAAATTGGTGCAATTCCGCTTTGAGCCTTCATATCTCAAAGATTACCAAGAGCTTCAATCAGACCCCAAAGTGGTGTGTGCAGCCAACAACATTCATCCGCAGTTTTCCACCATTAATCTCGACGGCGGTAATGTGGTTCAATGGAGAGACAAAGCGATCATTTCCGACCGGATATTTGACGAAAACCCTGAATACACAAATAAAAGCAAACTAATTTCTGATTTGGTAAAATTGCTCGACGTTGAAGTCATCATCGTACCGCAAATAAAGTCGGACATGACCGGCCACGTTGACGGAATGCTGAGGTTTGTGGACGGAAACACTGTTCTCGGAAACGACCGTGCAATGGAAAATAAGTATTGGCGACAAGGTATCAATAAAGTCCTAAAAGAAAAAAACATCGACTACATCGACATTCCCTTTCTGGATCACAAAATAAAGAACAACAGCATTCACTCCATTGGGTGTTATGTGAATTATCTTGAAGTTGGCA
>REDE01000187.1 GCA_007693635.1 Flavobacteriales bacterium
TGGATATTTTTTTGGGCTTTATCCATGAGGTTTCCGAAATTTTCGAACTCTTTTTTTACCGTTTCTAGGACTTGCCATACTTCGCTGCTGCGCTTTTGAATGCTCAATGTTTTAAAGCCCATTTGCAGACTGTTTAACAACGCGGCTAGGGTAGTGGGTCCAGTGACAATGACTTTGTAATTGCGCTGAAGGTCTTCGAGCAGACTCGCTTTTCGAACAACTTCCGCATAGATGCCTTCAAAGGGTAGGAACATAATTCCGAAATCGGTAGTTCCGGGGGGATCAATATACTTGTCGCGTATGTCGGCGGCCATTTTTTTTATGGTTGTTTCCAGGGCTTTTTGTGCTTCTTGAATTTCCGGGAGATTTCCTAATTCGTAGGCGTTTTGGAGTCGTTCGTAGACATCCTTCGGGAATTTTGCATCCACAGGAAGGTAAACGCTGCTTCCATTTTCCTCGCGTCCGGGAAGTTTGATGGCGAATTCCACATGATCTGAGGACTGTTTTTTCGTTCGCACATTTTTCTCGTATTGATCGGGTGCTAAAATTTGCTCTAGAAGCATTCCCAACTGAATTTCTCCGAAGCCACCACGCATTTTTACGTTACTCAAGACTTTTTTAAGTCCTCCCACGTCGGTGGCTAGGTTTTTCATTTCGCCCAAACCTTCTTGTACGGCTTGCAGTTGTTTTCCGACCGTTTCAAATGATTGACTCAGACGGTCATTGAGCGTTTTTTGGAGTTTTTCATCAACCGTTTTGCGCATCTCATCGAGTTGCCGAGTGTTGTCTTCCCGAATATTTTGCAGCTGTTTTTCCAACATATTTCGAATATCCCTCAAGCTGTTGATTGCTTGTCCTTGGAGATTCATTTGTTGTTTTGAAAAATCGCCAAACTGGTTGCTTAGCTGTTTACCTAGTTCTTCCCTATTTTCTCTTGCTGAGCTTCTATTTTCTGAACGGATGTTTTGTAATTCACCGCGTAGACTTTGTTCCAAACGCTGGATATCTCGCAATACCTGAGCATTTTCTCCGCTGTTTCTTAATTTCAAGATAACCAGAACGATAAGAATCAGATGGGAAATGATAAGCACGACCATCAATATGTCGTTCATGACTATAAATTTTAAGGTCAGTCTGCAATTTCTTTCATCAAACGAAGTCGATGCGTATGTTGCCGGATTTCGCGGTTATAGATACCGTACTGATCAAGTCCATCGATACGGACTTTACCGCTGGCGTGAATAATTTGGTTGTTGGGCATAACAATTCCAACATGGGTTATTCTGCCCTCATCATTGTCGAAGAAGGCGAGGTCTCCAGGGCGACTTTCTTCTATAAAGCTCAATACATTGCCGATGGTTGCTTGTTGTGAGGCATCACGTGGGATGTTGTAGCCGGCCAGTCGGTAGATGATTTGTGTAAATCCACTACAGTCAATGCCCAGTGGAGTTCGGCCTCCCCAGAGGTAGGGAGCGTTAAGGTACGAATAGGCCAATTCGAGCATTTCTTCTCTACTGATTCGCTCTCGATTTACGGGGCCGTTGAATTCAAAAGTTTGATTATTGATGCGAAACTCATCACTTCCCGGCTGCATGGGTAATCGGCAGCCGGGAATGATGAAGGTTGTCTTATTGGTACTGGTGCACAGACAAAGATCCATGACTTGCGTACTATACGCGGGTTCTTGTTTAGCCAGTTCCTTAAAGGTATCCGTTGAAATTTCGGTGACTTGATTTGCATCAACCCATCCGACATAGTTGTCGTGGGCCAGTTTTATTTCCAGCCAAGCTCCATTTCGTGTTTTTCCAACCGTATGAAAAAGTTCACCAAAAAGCATTTGGTTCACCAATTCACTCCGATGTGTAGGCTCGGCGCGCATGGGCACCATAGTGAGCAGACAGATACCTTTCACAGATGATTAATTACATTCTACAACCATAGCGGAAGCACCACCACCACCGTTACATATGCCTGCAGCTCCGATTTTCAGGTTGCGCTGACGCAGAGCGTGAATGAGCGTTACCATGATGCGAGCTCCGCTGGCTCCTAGTGGATGTCCAATAGATACAGCGCCTCCATTGACGTTTGTTTTTGCTCCGTCGATGCCCAAAATTTTAATGTTCGCTAGTCCTACCACAGAGAAGGCCTCGTTGAGTTCGAACAAATCCACATCTTGAATATCAATACCCGCCTTTCCAAGAGCTATGGGAAGTGCTTTTGCGGGTGCTGTTGTGAACCACACAGGTTCTTGAGCTGCATCAGCGTAGGATTTGATCACAGCAAGAACTTCTAGACCGAGTTCTTCGGCTTTTTCACGACTCATTAAAATCGTGGCGGCGGCTCCATCGTTGATGGTTGAAGCGTTGGCAGCGGTTATGCTACCGTCTTTAGCGAAGACGGGACGCAAGGTTGGGATTTTTTCGAAATTGACGTTTTTGTATTCTTCATCTTCAGCGAAAATAATCGGATCACCTTTGCGCTGTGGGATGCTTACCGGTACGATTTCCCCGGCGAAACGGCCATCCTTCCATGCTTCAGCCGAGCGACGATAGGACTCCATTGCAAAGGCGTCTTGTTCTTCGCGACTAAACTGGTGATCTGTGGCGCATACTTCGGCACAACTTCCCATGTGATCGCCACTGCCGGCATCCAATAACCCGTCGCGGAGCATACCATCGACCAATTGTACATTACCAAGCTTTTGTCCGGTACGCATATTACCCACATAGTGAGGGATGAGCGACATGTTTTCCATACCTCCGGCAACCACAATTTGGGCATCACCCGCTTTAATAGCCTGTGCGGCCATCATCATAGCCTTCATTCCTGAGGCACATACTTTATTAACTGTCGTACATGGCACAGAATCAGGTAGTCCGGCCATAAGCGCTGCCTGACGCGCTGGAGCTTGACCTTCGTTTGCCTGGATAACGTTACCCATCAATACCTCATCAACCAATTTCGGGTCGAGATTGATTTTTTCCAATGCGCCTCTAATGGCAATTGCGCCTAATTGAGGGGCGGGAATGGTGGAGAGTGAACCTCCAAAACTACCTATCGGAGTGCGCACTGCGGATACTACAACTACTTCTGTCATTTGTATGTTTTTTTAAAATGCTAATGTTCGTATTACTTCGGGCGAAAATACGCCCAAAAAAGCACTTTCCAAAACCATACTTTTCAATTGATCTCCACTAAAATTCGCCGTTCAACCAAGTGTTTCTAAAAGTTTCGTCGGCATCATACATATCTGCTTGTCGCTGAATATTAAACTTTCTACTGCGGGGGTCGTGCCCCACTCCAGCCACGTAAGTCCAGTTTCCATAATTGCTATACACGTCGTAGTCAATGAGTACAGACTCGAACCACAGAGCGCCGGCATACCAAGGCTGATTTAAGTCGTGAACGAGGTAACTGGCTACATTCTGACGCGCGCGATTACTGGTATAGCCGGTGCTACGAAGTTCAATCATGGCGGCGTCAATAAAGGCGTTCCCGGTTTTACCTTCCTTCCATTTTTCAAAGGCCGTACTGGTTTTAGGAACGTAATTTCTGGGGATTTTGAAAAATTTACCCCCCTCGGAAGCTGCTGTAAATCGGAAAAAATCACGCCATATAAGTTCGAAAATTAACCAATACGTGCTTTCATTCGCTTGGCGAAGTTTCTCGTATTTTTTTACCTGGTGAAAAATAAATCGAGCCGATATTGAGCCTTGTGCCAACCAAGGACTGAACTTGGAGGAATAATCAACACCCGTCATACCATTGCGGGTTTCTTTGTATTCCGCCAACAAATCGGTGTTCCAAAAATAATGCTCCAATCGGTCTAATGCTCCGCGCGTTCCGCCCAAATACGGAAAAGCTGATCGCTCATCGATTTTTAAATTCGGTATTGCAGGTATTTCGCCCCAATCATCAATTATCGAGGGAACCGAAAATTTTGAAGGGGTGGGGAAGAAGGGACGGACTTCCGCGTATTTTTCAACTTTTTTGCGGAAAGCAGTGAATACGAAAGGGATTTTTTCTAGAGAAAAGGGCAAATCTTCCGGGTGATACAAGTAATCACCAGCATAGGAGAACATAGGGATATTTAGTGACTCAATCTCTTGCGTTCGATCCAGTTCTTCCGGGGCATCATGTTGGTAAAAATGAATGCCTTGTAGTGGTGTTTTTTTGTGAATCTCCGCAATGACATCTTTAGGACTTCCAGTAGCAATCATTAGGTTGCCACCCCGCTCTTGAAGTTCTTTGCGAAGAGATTGCAGGCCTTCCAATAATAATTTTTTACGAAAATCACCCAATCGGGGTTGATTCAAAACGTCATTTTTTAGGGTATTTTCGTCGAAGATGTAGAGGGGAATGATCTCTTCGTGTTGCAATTTATGAAAAATATCGTGGTCGAGAATTCGCAAATCATTGCGTAAGTAGATCAAATGTGCCATAGTTTTTTTTCCTAGTAACCCTCAACGAACTGAACTTGTTTAGTATGAGCAAGGGTTAGTAAGTTTTAAATTGATTTGTTCCATATTACACCCTTAAGAAAGAGTGCCAGCAAAACAGCAATTCACTGCTAGAACATCACAATCCTTCATCATCCTTGACCGTTTATTTGCCACAATTCCAAAATCTTCCCGTAATCAAAAAACATCCTATATCTTAGCGATCATTTTTAATTCCATTAAAACCGCCTCCATGCATAAAATTGCCGCTTTTATACTCATTATTTTAGCAGTCGCTTTGATTTATTTAGGAACAAAGAATGGAATCCTTCCGCCGACCCTTACCGGAATCGGATTTATTGCTATAGCCCTAGCATTTATGGCCGACAATCGTAAGTGACAAAGCGAAACATTTTCACATTTAAAAGGCTTATTATAACAAAATACCACCCTATGTCGGAAAATTCTATTTCAGATACCATAAGGCATCTTCGATTTCCGTTTTCATTTTTCCTACTTCCCGTGTTTTTGTTTGCTTTGACCTTTGTTGAAATTAAGCAAATATTCGATGTCTTGCTGCTATTTTTGATTTTGCATTTGCTGATCTATCCGTCCAGTAACGGATTTAATGGTTTGCAGGATCGCGATACGGATAGTATTGGCGGACTCAAAAATCCGCCGCCGCCGCCAAGTCTATTGCGCCCTACAACAATATTCATGGATATTGTGGGGCTTGCATTATGCCTGCTCATAGCCTTTGATGTGTTTTTGTTGGTGCTGCTTTATATGCTGGCATCTAGGGCGTACAGTTATCGAGGTATTCGTTTAAAAAAGTATCCCGTTATAGGATTTTTGATTGTCGCGGTGTTTCAGGGGGGCGTTATTTTTATTACGACCTATATTGCCGCAACGGGTGTCTCGTTGCTCGATTTGTATTATCAACCGGGTTTGGTGATGGGCGCACTTACAGCCACTGTTCTCATAGCTGCTGGATATCCTATTACCCAAATTTACCAGCATAAACAAGATAAAGCCGACGGAGTTAAAACGCTCAGCATGCTTCTTGGTATTCGCGGAACCATCCTCTGGTCGATGGTGCTTTTTGCCCTGTTCTCAGTGCTTTTGGTTTGGATATATTATCCCCAAAACATCATCATTGGATTGTATTTTTTGGTAGGTGCTCCCACATTTGTGTACTTCGGTTTGTGGCAAAATCGAATTTGGAAAAATCCTTCAGCTGCTGATTTTTCTTCGACCATGAAAATGAACCTAATTTCCACCTTCTCTATGAACACCTATTTTGGTTTGGTGTTGCTATTACAACACTACTTCCATCCATGAGTTATCTATCAAAAATCGAAACATTTCTACCCCAGCATAAATTGTCTCCCGAAAGCTTTGTCGCTTGGGCAGAGCCATTTTTTGCGCATAAAGATTCGGTTAGAAAATTGAGCTTTCTAGCAAAAGTATCCGGAATCGATCAAAAATACACCGCCATTCCCGATTTTCTTACTACACCAGAAAAGTCACTTCTTTATAATCACCCTGATCGTCGACTGCCAAGTACTGGTGAGCGTATGGGCGTATTTATGCCCCACGCGCTGGAGTTGGCTTACGGAGCGGCAATAAAAATCTTTGAAAATTCTGACGTATTACAAACCGAAATTACGCATATAATAACGGTAAGTTGCACCGGGCTCGTTGCCCCTGGATTGGAGATTGAGCTTTCGAATCGACTCAATCTGTCGGCCAATGTGCAGCGCAGTGCGGTGAACTTTATGGGGTGTTATGCCGCCTTTCACGCCATAAAACAAGCCCACTATATTTGCGGGGCACAGCCAGAAAGCAAGGTGCTCATTGTTGCAGTAGAGCTTTGTTCACTGCATTTTCGCAACTGTGATAGCGCTGATAATTTGCTTTCCAGTATTTTGTTTTCCGACGGAGCTGCCGCGGTTCTCGTCACTGACCAAACACCTACCAATTCGCATCTACAAGCAATAGATTTCTCTTCCGTATTGATTCAGGAAGGAAAAAACGATATGGCATGGGAAGTTGGCGATGCCGGTTTTCAAATGCAATTGAAAAATCAAATCCCCGATCACATTCAAAACAACATTCGTGGAGTTTTCGATGCGCTTCTTGCGAAAAATGCCTTAACTCCGGCCCAAATCTGCGCCTATGCCATTCATCCCGGAGGGAAAAATATTCTTCAAGGCTTCCTAAAAGCTCTTGGACGTAACGAAAATGATCTTAAGGAAAGTTTTGAAACCCTCCGCGATTACGGTAACATGTCTTCAGTTTCGGTGTTGTTTGTCCTCAAAAGTATACTCGATAATCCAATATTGGAGGGTCCGGTGTATAGTGCCGCCTTTGGTCCGGGACTCAGCGTTGAGAGTGGTTTATTTTTAAAATCCAAGTCATGAATTTCTCCCAACGCTCCTACCAGAAAGAATTGATGGATGAACCAAATCTTTCCCCCACAGCATTTCATGAAAATCTGAGGGAAATTGTCGCAATCAACAAGTTTTTGGGCGGTGCCAACGTAACTTGGAAGGGCATAAAACGTCTGGATGATTGCAGTCCAATTTGCCTCACAGATGTTGGGGCAGGGGCGGGGGATGTTTTCGACTACATCGATCAGCGATTAAGTCTCCAAGACAAAAAGCGTGTGCGTTTTCAAGCGCTCGATATTCAGCCCGAAGCGGAGCAATATTCCCATAAGGCCTTCCCACATTTGAAGGATCGTATTCATTGGATTATCGACGATTACAAGGAGGTATTGGCAAATCCCGGAGCCACCGACATCGTCCTGGCTAGTCTGTTCTGTCACCATCTCAACGACGATGAATTGGTGGATTTTTTGCAGCGAAGTATTCGTCATGCTCGAAAGGGGGTGGTCATTAACGATTTGCATCGCCATCCCTTCGCGTACTATAGCATCAAATTACTTACCCGTTGGTTTTCGAAATCGGAATTTACCAAACACGATGCACCCCTTTCCGTTCGCCGAGGGTTTACCCGCCGAGAATGGCAGAAACACCTTGCGGCCGCAGGCATTTCCAATTACCACATTTCGTGGCAGTGGGCATTTCGTCACCTTATAATCATTACCAAATGAACCATCCGGTAGTCATCATTGGAGGAGGTTTGGCCGGACTCAGCACGTCAATACTTCTGGCCAGGGCAAATGTCCCGGTCATTCTCATCGAAAAAGACACCTATCCTCGTCAGAAAGTCTGCGGCGAATACATCTCCATAGAATCCGAAAAATTTGTCAACCAGCTTGGGGTGGAAACCAGCACATTGCCCCATATTCACACTTTACATCTCAGTTCATTCAGCGGTAAAATGGCCAGGCTACCGCTCAGTCCAGGCGGATTTGGAATCAGCCGTCAGTATCTCGACCACCAATTATCCATCATTGCAAAGCAAGCAGGGGTAGAGCTCCTCACGGGGATTAGAGTCAAGAGCATTGAAGATAATCATGTGCAGTTACTTTCTGGCGAGACCATTGAGGCATCACTTGTTTTAGGTGCCTACGGTCGCAGCAATCCCCTAAGCGGATTAAAGATTCCCAAGAATCAAAAACAGTATATTGGGATAAAGTATCACGTGCGCAGTTCAGCGCCTGCAGACGTCATCGAAATGCATGTTTTCAAGGGCGGTTACTGTGGCTTTTCCAAAGTTGAAAACGAGGTGTATTGTCTTTGTTATCTAGGAACTGCCGATGATCTAAAGGCCTATCGCGGCGATATAGCCAACTATGAAGCCGGTATACTTCATCAAAATCCCCACTTGCGAGCCCGTCTTCTAGAAGTTGAAAAAATAACCCCACCCATCACAACCTCCCAATTTCATTTTCAAGTCCATCGTGGCGACCATCGTGGCCATTTACTGCTCGGCGACGCCACCGGATTCATCCCTCCGATTACGGGTAATGGAATGAGTTTGGCCTTTCGGTCCGCCGCGCAGACAGCACCCCAAATCATCGATTTTTATCAGGGCAGAAAAACAAAAGCGGACATTTTTCGCCAGCAAGATGCTTACATAAACCATTACGCCAAAGGCCGCATTCGATCGGGTGTGTTCTTACAAAATCTCCTGCTCAAGCAGAACTACATCAGCGACAATCTTCTCTTTTTCGGACTCAATCATTTCCCCTTCATGGGAGATATCCTCACGGGCAAAGCCGTCGGCGCACCAATCATGTATCCCCAGTAATCGCACGCCAAACCTCCAAACTTCCTCACCCCCTCACTATTCATAGCGCCTGCCGCCAATACCTTCTTTTTACATAACCAGCATCTTTTTGGCGGCACCGGGCTGTCCGCTATAGCCACCTTCCCGGGTCCTACATCGGCGGGGCGTGCGGGGTCTGCTCCTCCGTCGCAGCCTCCGCCGCCCACACCGCTGTACGGTCCCGGGTTCGGTGGGCTGCCGCTTCCATCCCTGGCGCGGGGCATGGTCGGAAGAGTGGGCGCGTCGCACATATTAGAAATGA
>REDE01000188.1 GCA_007693635.1 Flavobacteriales bacterium
CATAATTCTTGATTTTACGTGTTAGTATTAAAGGATTCCAAAATTACATGACAAATGAGACAGGGCAAAAGTTTTTTTGTTGGGAAAATATTAAAGGATATCGGGTATATAACTTCAATATGTAATTTCAAAAAGCCTGTTGTGGTCTATAATGATTTTAGCATAATGAATCTTCTCAGACTTTATATAGCAGAGCCTCACTAATCAATGCATGAAATTACCCCATAGCCGCAATTCCGGGAAGCACTTTACCTTCCAGATATTCAAGCATGGCTCCACCACCGGTGGAAACGTAGCTAACTCTATCATCAAGGTCAAACTGTTTCACTGCGGCAACGGAGTCGCCTCCTCCGACTAAGCTGAATGCTCCTTTTTCAGTAGCTTCGGCCACGGCTTCACCAATTTCTCGGGTGCCATTAGCAAAGTTGCTCATTTCAAATACGCCCATCGGGCCATTCCAGAGGATAGTGCGCGAAAAGCTCAATACATTATGAAAATGCTTAATAGATTTAGGACCAATATCTAAGCCCATAAATCCTTGAGGCACACTCATGATAGAGCTGATGTTAATTTGCGCATCGTTAGAAAAAGCATCAGCATTAACCGAATCAATAGGCAAATGAATTTCCACTCCGTTTGACTTTGCTTCTTGCAAAATTTCGTTAGCTAAATCTAGGTAATCTTCTTCCACCAAAGAGTTTCCAATATCGCCGCCTTTAGCTTTGGCGAAGGTGTAGGCCATTCCACCTCCGATGATGATGTGATCTACTTGTGGCAGTAGGTTCTTCAAAATGGTGATTTTTGAACTCACTTTGGCGCCACCTACGATGGCTACTGTTGGTTTTTCACTGTTATACAAAACCTTATTTACGCTTTCAACCTCTGATCGCATGCATTCTCCAAAGGCCTTATGCTCAAAAAATTCAGCAATTACTGCGGTTGAAGCGTGCGCACGATGAGCTGTTCCGAAAGCATCATTCACATATACATCGCCTAGTTTGGCGAGCTTTGCCGCAAATTCGCGCTCACCCTTCTCCTCTTCAGCATAAAAACGAAGATTTTCCAGCAAGAGAATATCCCCGGCTTGAAGTTCTGAAACGGCTTTTTCGGCAACCGCGCCCACACAATCAGAAGCAAATTTTACCTCACGCCCAATCACCTCTGACAAACCATTTGCCACAGGTGCCA
Source organism: Flavobacteriales bacterium (assembly GCA_007693635.1). Taxonomy (GTDB): domain Bacteria; phylum Bacteroidota; class Bacteroidia; order Flavobacteriales; family Schleiferiaceae; genus CSBr16-58. The sequence goes on from REDE01000188.1 coordinate 1,189, forward strand.
AACTCATTTCCGCATTTTTCTCCCCCTTCGGACGACCCCGGTGCGACATCAATATTACTTTAGCTTTAGCCTCCAACAAAATGTGAAGCGTGGGCAAAACGGCTTCAATACGTGAATAATCACTGATTTTACCTTCCTTATCAAATGGGACATTAAAATCAACACGTACCAAAACGCGCTGATTTTCTAATTGTAAATTTTCTAAATATGGCATTGTAGTGAATGAGTTTAAGTTAAAAATGAGTTGGCAAATTTAATACAGTAAAAGGGTTAAATTCTATGCTTTTAATAAATTAACCACTTTCAATTTTGGGCTTGCTAATAAGTCTGCCCTTCATTAAAAAACAACAATTGATTGATAATAACTCATCTTTTAAAACCAATAATCCTTGGTACACTTTTAGCAAAAGCATCTTTGAGCAATTACTTATCCTTGCTGTATATTAGCCTCCTTAAATTATCTCGCAATAAAATTGAGGAAACTCTAATCAAAATGAGGGTTTATATTGTTTATTGAAAATATTTTAAGTTACAACTAAGGTCTGTAATTGCGTGCTTCCATTACAGATTTACTTAGCCTGTTCAAATAATTTACCTCTTGAGAATGAAGATTTTTTCTATTATTAAGTATCCCGTACTTACATTGGGTTTAGCTTCTTTGGTTTATGCTCTACCCACTAATCTTTTAAAAACCGATCCTCCTACCGCTAAAGAACTTCAGCAAGAAACCATCATTAGCGAAATTGTATATAACACTCTAGTAACCTCACACTTCTCACCACCAGAAATTGACAAAGACTTTGCAGATAGGGTATTTGATGAGTTTTTTGATAATGTAGATTACACCAAGCGCATTTTTTTAGCTTCAGATATTGAAAAACTTTCAATATTCAAAAAGGATATGCTTAGCCGAATTAAAAGTTCTGACTTGAGCTTATTCAATGATGCGTACATCGTTCTGCTGCAGCGTTTGGATGAATTACCCGAGTTGTACGAAGCTATTTTATCCAAGCCGTTCTCTTTTGATATAAAACACGATTTTGAAACCGACGACGACAAGCGTGGTTGGGCAACTAATGAGGAAGAAAGACAAAAAATTTGGGAAGACTATTTAAAATACAAAGTTTTATCGAGACTATACGAATCCGACCGTCGGCAAAAAGCACGATTAGAAGAAGAGGGAGGAGATACCATCAAGGTGAAGTCGTTCGCACAACTGGAGGAAGAGGCGAGAAATAAGGAGCTTGAATTTCAAAAAGAATGGATGGAAAATTATCGAGAGCTCAACAGACTTGACTGGTTTGCAGTATATCTCAACAGCATCGCCAACCTTTTTGACCCACACACAGAATATTATCCTCCCCAGCAGCGTGAAGATTTTGAAGTTGAGATGTCTGGACAGTTTGAAGGTATTGGAGCCCAGCTTATGACGAAGGGTGATTACGTGGTAATTGACAAAGTGGTAACCGGCAGCGCCTCTTGGCGTCAGGGTGATTTGGAAATGGGCGACAAATTGCTCATGGTAGCTGAGGAAGATGGTGAGCCGGTAGATGTTGTAGGCATGAGCATTCGTAAAGTAGTAAAACTGATACGAGGTAAAAAAGGCACAACGGTAGTTTTAACCGTTTTAAAAATGGATGGTAGCCGGAAGGATATTCCCATTGTTCGCGATGTAGTAGAAATTGAAGCCACCTTTGCCCGTGGCTCAGTTGTAGAAAAAGACGGGAAGAAGATCGGCTATATTCGTTTGCCTAAGTTTTATGTGGATTTTAATCGCAACAACGAAATATCCCGCAATTGTGCTGATGACGTGCGCGTTGAGCTCGAGCGATTAAAAGAAGAGGGCGTGGAAGGCATCATACTCGATTTGCGCAACAATGGAGGAGGAACACTCGAAGGTGTAGTGGATATTGCTGGCTTTTTTATTGAGTCAGGGCCAATCGTACAGGTTCAATCCAGCGGTTTTGCTCCTAGAGTATTGAAAGATCGCGACAAAAATATTGTTTACGACGGCCCCCTATTAGTTATGACCAACACTTTTAGTGCTTCGGCTTCTGAAATTTTTGCCGCTGCTATCCAAGATTATCAAAGAGGCATCATAATGGGGAGTCGATCTACATTTGGAAAAGGAACGGTACAAAATATGGCCGATTTAGACCGAATGGTCGGTTTCCGCTACAATGATTTCAAACCCTTGGGCGCGCTTAAGCTCACCATTCAAAAGTTTTACCGCATTAATGGAGGCACACCACAAATGAAGGGGGTTATTCCCGACATTATTATTCCCGATCAGTTTCATTATACCGAAATTGGAGAAAAAGAGCGTCCTAATGCGATGGAATACTCGGAGATTGCACCAGCAAATTATACGCTATGGAAGCGCAATGCCAAGAAATTTGACAAGCTGGTTGCAGAGAGTCAAGCACGCATTGATCAAGATTCTGCACATCAGCGCATCGATAGTTATGCCCGCTGGCTAGCAGATCAGCGGGAGGAATCACTGGTTTCGCTCCACTTTGAAACCTACGCATCCAAGCAAAGCGAGTATCGTGAAAAAGCCGAAAGCTTCCGCGATATTTTCAAACTTAGCAATGGATTAACCGTAAGCATTCCTAAAGGCCGCCTAGAAGGAATGGAAGAGCAAGATGTAACAGATTTGGAAAAGTGGAATAAAAATGTTGGGGAAGATTTGCAGATTGCCGAAGCCGTAAGAGTTTTGCTGATGCAATAAAATATGACGTTTCTGCGAAATCATTTTTCAGGATTCTTTGCCATTCTAATTTTAGGATTAATGGCCTTTGGGGCAGTATTTGCTTATTTTTTGGCTCCAGATTCATCGCCTTATGCCAATCAAATGAACCCTGCACTAGCCACTCTTTCTCCCGGAACAAAGGTGCAGTTTGTGCATTTGCATAAAGAAATGAAATCTGAAAAAGTGGGGGTACTGCAAGGTTTACTCTTCGGAACACCTCCGAAAACCGAAATGATTGCAGCTAGCAAAATTGATCGTTTAGATAATGATTGGCTTATTACTGAACTTGCTTCGGGGATGGAAAAGCAGTTTTCGCAACACCAAGTAGCTTTTACTAAAGATCAAACCTTTCATCTAGGAAGCGACCGCTACGGCAGAGATTTACTTAGTAGATTGCTCATTGCCACACGTGTTTCATTTATCATTGGCTTCATTGCCGTTTCTATAAGTTTATTCATTGGCGTACCAATGGGATTAATGGCAGGCTACTTTGGAGGCTGGGTAGATAAGGTGGTGATGTGGTTGGTAAATGTATTATGGACGGTACCATCGCTCCTTTTGGTAATAGCATTGACTCTAGCTTTAGGTAAAGGCTTGTTTCAAGTTTTTCTGGCCATCGGGCTCACCATGTGGGTAGAAGTAGCTCGCGTGGTGCGGGGGCAAGTAAAAAGTTTGCGCACGCGACCGTACGTAGAAGTAGCCCAAATGATGGGTTTTTCTCATTTTCGAGTGATGTTTAAGCATATTTTACCTGGAGTATGGCATCCTGTAATAGTATTGGCGGCAGCTAACTTTGCAACGGCGATTCTGCTGGAAAGTGGCCTCAGTTTTTTGGGTTATGGTGCGCAGCCGCCTACACCAACTTGGGGAGGCATGGTCAAAGATCATTGGCCATTTCTACTAATGGGAAAAGCCTACTTAGTTTTGTGGCCGGGAGTATGCATCGTACTTTTGGTGCTGGCGTGTATGCTATTGGGCAATGCCCTACGAGACCAAACTGATCCTCGAAGAGAAAATTAGCGCACATATTTTTAACTATTCAACCAAATGAATTACTTACACATGAATAAGCTCCGCTCCAAACTTCTAGCTATCTTCTTAACTATGCCCTTTTGGGGGGTTTCTCAAAACGATAATCGCGGCGAATGCTATAATATTGATCCCAAATCGCTCGAACAAATTGTTGAAGATTTAAGGTTTATCGCTTCTAGCGATATGGGTGGGCGTTTAGCTGGCTCATCAGAAGAAGAAATGGTTATCAATTTTATAATTGAACGTTTTTCGGAATTAGGACTGCAGCCCTATGGCGACTATTATGAGTGGGCAATGAATGCACCTGGACTATTCCCTGTTGCAGCATCTGAAGACACTCATTTGCGCTGGAAGAAATTCAATCCCAAATTAGGAAAAGCCTTCTTCCCCACTTCAATGAGCAGTAATGATGAATTAAAGATGCGTACCCGGTTTGTTCGCTACGGAATGGAAATTCCAGATGCCGAGTACAGCAACTTCACCGGAAGAAAAAAGCGCCTTAAGAAACGCATTGCGGTGATTGATATTGGAACGTATCAAAACAAAAAATCAGAACAAGTACTCACTCAAACCGTAAAGGAAAGAGTAGAAGCAGCCATTCGCTATGGAGCCAAAGGTGTGATTTTGATTAATCCCAGCATGGCTGGTATTGAACCCGCAAAGGAGTTTGAAAACATAGAGGGGCTGGGCGTTCCGGTGGTAATGCTGCGTAATCCGGTTATGATTAAACGATTAAAAAAATGGTGGGGAAGAACGGTAGAGTTAAAAGTTGATCAAACAGAGCTTCCCACTACCTTCAGAAATGTTTCTGCGTACCTAGACAATGGTGCTGCAATGACAGTTTTGATTACCGCTAATATGGATCACATCGGAAAAGGAAATCGTTTTTCCCGGGCTCCTGGAAGCAATACCGTACATTTTGGCGCAGACAATAATGCTAGCGGAGTAGTTGCGCTCCTTGAACTTGCCCGCCAGCTTGCCAACGACCGCGCCTCCGCCCCATTTAATTACCTTTTCGTAATTACCTCAGGAAGTTCTGATCAGTACGGTGCAAAATACCTCACTGATTGGTTGCCCAAGAACTTTGAGGGCATGACCACATTTGCCATTTATTATAATATGGTTGGAAGATTATCCGACACACGAGAATTGGAGATTCAGGGTATAGGATCATTCGACGCTAATTTTATGCCCACCTTCGCTAAAAAGATATCGTGCTTTGATATTTCCCTCATCCAAAGAGGACAAGCTCCTGGAAATGGCGATCACCAAGTTTTAATTAATAATGAAATACCCACTATAAAGATAACATCGGGTATGCACGATGATTATAATTTGCCTAGTGACGAAGTTGGAAGAATAAATATTGAAGGTATCGCTCAAATTGTTTCCATAACCCGCACCTATCTTCAGAAATTTAACCCCGATTACAAAACCATATTCAGCGATGGATTTTCACAACGAGGAAGCACCCATCCTGCTGAACCTAAAAGAGTAGATTGGGGCTTCGAAGCAGAATGGGAACACCGTAAGCCCGGAATCATGATAAAAAAACTGCAAGAAGGTGGCGCTGCTGAACGTGCAGGCTTGCAAAATGGAGATATCATAACACAAATAGGACAATACCCTATTGAAGATATTTATCACTTTATGGATTATCTACAGATTCTACAACCTGGTGAAAGCCGGTTTATTCGCTATACCAGAAACGGACAAGTTAGACCCGCGGTGATTAATTTCTAAGGGAGTACAAATGTGAAAATGATATAATGTTGTTCGACCAAAATAAAACTCTGTATTTATCTTTATCTTCATCGTTATATTTGTCTCCGATTAATACAATTTTCACGTACATTTGTGTACAAGTAAACCAAACACATAATTATATGCGCTCAATACTTTTAATTGCTGCCCTTTCCCTTTCTTTTGGCGTAATGGCCAATGATCCACCAAAGAAAAAGAAAAAAAACAATACTGAACAATCTTCCGGCGGATGCTGCTCTAAAAAGGCCGAAGAAGGAACGCAGAGTTCTTCATGTGGCTCTTCAGGTTCTTCAGCAGAGAGCGCATCGTCAAGTACTAGTAGTACAGCAGCTCCTGCAAGGACATGCTGTTCTCCCAAGTAGTGGCTGTTTATAAAATCCGGTAGCTTCGTTACGCTTAGTTGATAATCAAATCATTTACATTAGTAAACTCACTGATTATCGCCCGATGGCTATCGGGCTATTGGGGATAGCAAGCCTCGCTCTAGAACTTTCTGGAGTAGCCACTTGCACTATATGGACAGACTCTAAGCTATCACCACAACGATTGTGTCACTAAAACAATTTGTTGCGGACCGTTGCAATGTCAAACATTATACTTGCTTAAATTTTTTACAAGTTGCATTATGAGTGAAGGTACTGCCTCAAAAATTTCGGTAGTAGGGGGTGGAAGTATGGCTACTGCTTTGGTTAAGATTTTTACGGAAAAGAAAAATCATGTTTCATGGTGGATGCGGGATGGCGAATCTGTGAATCACATTAAACAATATCACAATAACCCCCGATATTTAAGTTCAGTAGATCTTAATTTAAATTGTTTACACGTATCCACAGACATCAATGAAGTGGTTGAAGCATCCGATATTGTGGTGCTTGTAGTGCCTTCCGCTTTTTTAAAAGATTCGTTAGCCAACCTGAGTGTTCCGCTTAAAAATAAAATCGTTTTTAGCTCCATTAAAGGAATTGTTCCGGGTGACAATATGATTGTGGGAGAGTATCTCTATCAGCGTCATGGAGTTCCTTACGAACAAATAGGAGTAATTGCCGGACCTTGTCATGCCGAAGAGGTTGCTCTTGAGCGTTTATCGTTTCTCACCTTAGCATGTGCAGATATGGGAAATGCTCGTTTGCTTCAAAGCTATATGAAGGCAGATTATATCATTACCCGATTAAGCGATGATATTTACGGAACAGAGTACGCGGCGGTGCTCAAGAACATTTACGCATTAGCTTCGGGTATATATCACGGACTGGGGTATGGCGATAATTTTCAGGCGGTTTTGGTATCCAATTCTGTACGCGAAATGAAACGCTTCATACGCGCCGTGCACCCTATCAAACGCGATATTAACTCCACGGCATATCTCGGCGACCTATTGGTTACTGCCTATTCTCAATTTAGCCGCAATCGCACCTTTGGAACCATGCTCGGAAAAGGGTACACCATCAATTCTATTATGATGGAAATGAACATGGTGGCCGAAGGCTATTACGCCACAGGTTTGGTAAAAAACATCAAAAAGGCCTATGATGTGAAGCTACCTATATGTCAAGCCGTTTACAAAGTTCTTTATGAAGACAAGAATCCCCGTAAAGTAATGGCCAAGCTTGCTGAACGACTGAAATAGAGCTTTTGTCTATGTGAAAACAAAGCTGAATTCGCGCTGTTACATCCAATAACAAAATATAGACAAAATAGATTTATCAATTGAAAATCAAATAATTTCAGATTGAAAATCTAATCAAACTGCCATTGATTGTAAAGTAAAAATATAAGGCACACTGAGAATTTTGAATAGGTAGGGAGATTAGGCTCTGTCAAGACGTAATACATGTCTCCTTCTATTTTAACCTCATCATCCCATGTAATACCTTGCTGTTGGAATATTGAAAGTGGCTAGCAATAGATGTCGTTGGCGACAGTAACGCGGAACTCCCTTTTCTGCCGTATTTTCGTGCCTTTGAAAAATTATCTGTAACATGAAAATATATCCAATACACGCAGGGCACTTTAAACTCGATGGTGGAGCTATGTTTGGGGTGGTTCCGAAAAAACTATGGCAAAAAAGCAATCCACCTGACGAGCAAAACATGTGCTCTTGGGCAGCTCGTTGCATGCTGATTGAGGATGGAGATCGACTTATATTGA
>REDE01000102.1 GCA_007693635.1 Flavobacteriales bacterium
ATGAATATTCCAACCAACATTGGCAGGATATAAAAAATTTCAATTGGAATGCCCGCTGATAATAAAATTCGAGAAACAAAATCATCGACTTCTGAACCTCCACCAACGACATGTAGAATAGGTAAAAATAACAAAATCCCCAAAGCATCGAATAACGCCAGTAAAAGTCCGATAAGAATCAGAACAAGCATACGCTTACCCTCGCGCTGATAAAAAAAACTGATCAGATTCTTTGTGTTCATTAATCCAATGTAATTTGCATTTGTATAAGGTGGCTTTTATGCAATCAGACCACATGAACAAGCCGCTCGGACTTCTGAGTCTTGATTTAACCAACTTCTTCTGCGCAAATGTAGCACAAAAAAAGGCGGCGCATGATAATCATGTGCCGCCTCTCAATCCACAAATAAAAGTTGTCTAGTCTACGTGGACCTTAACTTTGGAGTGACTAATGTTGCCATTGGCGTCCTCAGCAATAATCATCAATTCATAATGACCCTTTCCGGTTGGTAACTGAATGGATTTTGCACCCGTTAAAATATCCTCTAAATTCAGACTGGAGGCATTGGGTATGGCTGGACCACTAAACCCAGTGCGCCACTGAGATGTACCCCACATTTCCTCATATATGTCTTCAGAATGATTATGGGAATGTCCGTGATGATGATGGTCGTCTTCCTCATACAATCTAACCCATACAAATGTGATGTCTGAAGACAAAGAATTTGCAGTGTTTACGCTGATACTCCCCTCAACCGGCAAAACGGCACCGGCAGTTCCGTTGATCTCACCGTCGATTGCATTGGTTACACTAACCGTTGGGGCGTAATTGCGCTCGATCCAAAATTCCGCTATGTAGCTTGTGTTGTTGGAAAAAGATGTTGTGTTGCCTAACACATCGGAAGCATCAATAACGAAATCGTATGGGCCTGCTAGAATGTGCTTACCTGGCTCAATCACACTGTTGTTCCCTTCCCAGTAAACATCCTCAAAATTATCGTCAATATTGATCTCAGTTCGGCCCTCGCCTTCATATATTTTTCGGTAATCTAAATGTACAAAATCAGAACTCATACCACGTGCGTGACTGTGCCCATCGAAGCCGTGATGAATATCTACCCGAGCCTGATTGATTCCATCCTCATCAACTACTCTGAAACGAACGTGCATGTGACTGGTCGTCGCTCGACGAATTTCTCCTTGACCTGGACGAATGGCATCACGCCCTTCGGCAGGTAGTATTCGTGGAGCTTTACGATCCAACGAATCATCATCGCTTTTGCAGGCTACTTGAGCAAACATTAAACTCGCTAGTCCGAGTGTTGAAAGAAATTTGATTTTCATAAACATCTATTTTTATTGGTTCGAATTGTTACACCGCTTTGCTGAAAAGAAAAACTCCACGGTACATTTTACATTACACAAACAAAAATCGCTCTTAAAGCAATTGAGTTGCAAAAGTAAAACAACAAATCAAAATACGCAACTCAGTTGCAGTAATTTTATTTTTCGATCAGATGGCTATACATGCAAATAGACACAAATAACGAAAAGGCAACACAGGCATAAAGGGAGGTTGTTTTACCTTTGCTTTCGATTTGAGCTTTTTAATTGAATAACAAAACAAGGTGATTTGATGACAAATATTTTCAGCACGGGAGGAGAACTTAGATTACGTAACTCGAAAACCTGGATGCTATCAGTAATAGCCATTGGCATTTGTTTGATTTTTACAAATGAACTGCCGGCTCAATCACGTAAAACGCCGGTACTTGAACCTCCGAGTTTGCAATCCGGGCCCATGCTAGGATATGCTGAAATGCGCGAAGCAGCGGTTTGGATCCAGGGAAAAAATTCAGGAACTGCCGTTTTAGAGTACTCAGTTGATGGATTAGTCCGAACGAGTGAGCCCGTTACATTGGAGCGAAAAAATGCGTATGCAGCAACCCTAATTGCTGACCAACTCGAGGCTGGAACAACGTATAACTACCGCATTTTAATCGATGGGATAGCTGTAAAAACAAAATATCCCACAACTTTCACCACTCAATCCCACTGGATGTATCGCACCGATCCGCCAGAATTTGTCATGGCAGCAGGTTCTTGTGCCTACATCAATGAAGAACGCAGCGACCGTCCGGGAAGAGGTTACGGTGGAGAATACGAGATTTTCAATTCGATACTCAAGCAAAACCCCGATGTCATGCTTTGGTTAGGAGATAATGTGTATTTAAGACCCTCAGACTGGACGAGTCGTTCGGGCTATCTTGAGCGCTACACCCACGCACGTTCACTACCAGAATTACAAGCTTTACTTGCCGCTTGTCCGCACTTTGCCATTTGGGACGACCACGATTTTGGTCCCAACGACGCTTCGGGTGGTTTTATTCATCGCGAAACAGCTTTGGATGTCTTCGATATTTTCTGGCCCAACCCAAGTCTGGGCTTTAAGGGTCAAAAAGCAGCTGTAACGGCGTTTCAGTTTAACGGCATCGACTTTTTCCTTTTGGATAATCGCTATTTCCGAACCGAAAAAACAGTTGGTGGCGTCAATCAAATACTGGGGAAAGAACAAATCGATTGGTTGATTGAGCAACTAGTGTTTAGCCGATCACCTTTTAAAATGGTCGCAGTGGGCGGACAAGTTTTAAACTCCGCAGCCGTTTACGAGACGCACGCCGTATATCCCGAAGAGCGCGCATACTTGTTGCGAAGAATCGAGGAAGAAAATATCAAGAACGTTGTTTTTCTTACCGGTGATCGTCATCACAGTGAAGTGAGCACCTTGACCTTAGAAAATGGCAACACCATCTACGATATTACCATTTCACCCCTAACCTCTGGCGCCAATACGCGTGTAAATGAACAGAATGACCATCGCGTGGAAGGCAGTCTCATCACGCAGCGCAATTTTGCCACCTTATCATTCAGTGGAGCATTTAGAGACAGAGTTCTAAAAATCAATTTTTTATCAGCCGAAAACGAGGCGTTATTCGAATTTGAAATTAAAGAAAAACCCTAGTGGCTAACAAGTTAATTCTTTGTAATTTTGCCGCCCAATTTGGATACCATTTTTTAAATACAAAACCATGCAAGGAAACAAAACCTTCACAATGATTAAGCCTGATGGCGTTGCAAACAACTACATCGGTGCAATCTTAGACAAAATTATCGCTGCTGGATTTAACATTAAAGCCATGAAATACACTCGCTTATCGAGACAAGAAGCGGAGACATTTTACGCCATTCACAGTGAGCGTCCATTTTTTGGCGAATTGGTTGAATACATGTCTTCAGGTCCAATCGTAGCGGCAATTCTAGAAAAAGAAAATGCGGTTGAAGATTTCCGTACGTTAATTGGTGCTACCGATCCAGCAAAAGCCGCTGAAGGTACCATTCGTAAAATGTATGCGGAAAGTATTTCTGCAAATGCGGTTCATGGTTCTGATAGCGACGAAAACGCCGCCATCGAAGGTGCATTCTTTTTCTCCGGTCGCGAGATTTTTTAAAATCTTTGCTCCATCATTTAAAAAACCGTCCTTTTTTCGAGGGCGGTTTTTTTTTGATTTCGAATGATCGGCAAGTGTTTATCACACTGTAAACCTTAGATGATCCGCAACAAATCGCTCAGCAAATCTACTTGATCGGCGTTTTTATCTTTTCGCCAGCGATGAATTCTAGGAAAACGCAGTGCTACTCCTGATTTATGTCTGGTCGATTTTCTAGCACCTTCAAAAGCAATTTCAAAAACCAATTCGGGCTTTACACTGCGCACCGGGCCAAAACGCTCAATGGTATTCTTCTTCACAAACGCGTCTACTTCTCGAATTTCGGCATCGGTAAGTCCGCTGTATGCCTTGCATATAGGAACCAATTCACGATCTTCATTCAACAATGCAAAAGTGTAATCGGTGTATAAATTGGCACGTCGACCGTGACCACGCATGGCATAAATCATGACCGCGTCAATGGTATAAGGATCTAATTTCCACTTCCACCACACACCGCGCTTTCTGCCATCAGCATACGGGGCATCTTTGCGTTTGAGCATGAGACCCTCTGCCCGATTTTCCCTCGAAAGTTTGCGAATTTCTGAAAGTTGCTGCCAATCTAAAAAATCAATAGACTGCACACAGTGTAACTTATCATTGCTGTTTACACTAAAAACCTGACTCAACAACCTAGACCGCTCAACTTGCGCAACCTGCCGCAAATCTTTTCCATCGAGCTCTAAGGTATCGTAAGCACGAAAAACTACCGGATGACTCTTAAGCAATTTTTCTGAGATAGTCTTTCTGCCCAAGCGATGCTGTAGCATATCAAAACTCTGCACCTCGGCTTTTTTAACAACCAGTATCTCCCCGTCCCAAACGCCATCATTCTTTAAAGAACTGGCTGCCTGCTCAATCTCGGGAAATTGCTGTGTAATCAGCTCTTCTCCCCTCGACCACAAAAAAACTGAACCCTTACGCTTAATCAATTGTGCGCGAATTCCGTCCCATTTCCACTCCGCCTGAAAGTCTGCCGGATCCCCCAAGTCCTCGGCATCACCATCTATCGGATGTGCAAGGGAAAAGGGAAAAGGTCTTGAATCCATTGCCTGCTGGTCGTCCTGAGCAACAAATGAATTCCAAGACAAGGTATTGGGATTCCAATCGCCCATGAGTCGCAGAGCTACCAATGATAAGTCCATATTGGTATACTCGGCCACGGCACGAGTCATCAATCGCTGAGAAACTCCTAATCGAAATCCACCCATCAAGAGCTTGTTAAAAACAAACCGATCAAATTCGTCGAGCGAATCCCAAGCGTCCAATACAATTTGTTTGCGCTCCTCCATATCCATTTTCGGCATCGTTGATAAAACCATCATCCATTCCGAAAGACTTTTGGCGTTGTCGTTCTTTGGCTCAGGGGTTAAGCGCGCCAAGGTTTCTGCCAAATCGCCAACGATATGATAGCTTTCTTCCATTAGCCAGATTGGAACACCGGAAACCTCTGCACACCAAGCACGTAAATCAGATGAACGAACGGCACGCTTAGGTCGACGACCGCTGAGCAGAGCTATTGCCCACATTTTATCCGCATCGTCGGCGCGCTCCAAAAACTCCACCAGCGCACGCAGTTTTGCTTTCGTACCGGTAGTCTCGTCCAAATTCTTAACCAACTGCGAAAAGATCTCCATTTAATACATTTTTAAAAAACAGCCCAATACTTTAAGGCTCACACTAAAATAACAAGTCTTTGCGTAAAAGTTCAGTCATGGGAGTTGCGAAAGTAAAAATCCAGCATCATATTTGTACTATGAGAAAAATGAATACTCCTATACGAATACGCATGTTTTTGGCAATGGTAGGGCTAATTGTCCTATCCTTCATCATGACCGGTAGCATTTCCTATTTATTTTTCAAAGCGGAAAACGAGGAGTACAATCTGGAACGCATCAAGCGAAAAGAATACGCCATTCGCACCACAGTAGATTACTTCATCAGCAACTCCAACGAGGATTTATACAGAAACCCCGAAAAACTGATTGAAGTTTTTGATGACCGAATTTGCGAATTGGCCGACATCCACAATCAAGATATCGGTTTTTACGACTTCGACGGAAAGTACATCATAAGCTCATTGCCTTCTGATTTCGACAACAAACTATTTCCGGCATTCTTGCACGAAGAATTATATCGAAATACCAGAGAGCAAGGCGAGTCGATTTTGCGATTAACGAGTAAAGAGGGTGATGAATACCTCATTTCCGCAAGTGTGGTTGTTGACGAAAAAGGACGCTCCATCGCAATATTAATTTTCCCTTACGAGATTGACAAGAGGTATGATGAAAACGAACTGAGAGATTTTTTCAGTCGCCTCTTCACCATATTTTTTGTCGTTTTCCTCGCCGCTGTGGGAATAGCTCTTTTACTATCAAACAGCATAGCCAAGCCCTTAACACGACTCAAAGAACGCATTGCTCAAACCCGCTTAGACCGCAATTTACCTATCAAAGAAAAGTACCCGCCGGAAATCCAAAAATTGGTCAATGAGTACAACAGAATGCTCAAAGCCTTGCAAAAATCAGCTACTGAATTAGCTCGAAAAGAGAGAGATGCGGCCTGGCGCGACATGGCTCGACAAGTAGCGCACGAAATTAAAAATCCGCTCACGCCCATGAAACTCAACCTGCAACTTTTGGCGAGAAAACATCCCGACCTCGACGAGACCATTAAAGGCTTAGTCGCTCAAGTAGACGCCATGGCGCAAATTGCCGATGCATTTTCACGCTACGCAAATATTCCAGAATTACAGATCCGTGAATTTGATCTCAACGAAATGCTGCGAACCAACATGCTCGTTCATCAGCATGAAAAAGTCAACTTTATAGACAAAACCTCCGAGAAAGTCTTATTTACCGGCGACCCTGACCAGCTGACTAGAGCTGTGAATAATTTAGTGAAAAATGCTTTACAGGCCGGACATGAAGGAAATACGCCAAATGTGGAAGTCGTCCTTGAGGCTAGTACTTCAGAAGTCCTTATTCACATCGTCGACGATGGGGTAGGAATTCCCAGAGATAAACAAGAAAGCATCTTTGAACCAAGGTTTACAACAAAAACGGGAGGCATGGGCCTAGGCTTATCGATCGTTCGAACAATCATAGATGGACATGGTGGTAAGATGGATTTGAAATCAACAAAGGGCAAAGGCTCGGAATTTACCGTACATTTGCCCCGGAAATAAAAAATCAACAGCAATGAATAGTATTCTTGAAATCGACGGAAACATAGCCGTTTTAACCATCAATAGACCAGACAAACTAAATGCACTCAATCGCGAAACCATTGAGTCGCTTCACGACCACCTAAGCCAAGTTCGTGAAGACCGCAGCATCCGCGTACTCATCATCACAGGCGCGGGGACAAAAGCCTTTGTAGCAGGAGCAGACATCGCTGAGCTCGCTCATTTAGAAATTGAAGGTGGTGAAGATCTTGCCCGTCGTGGACAGCAGCTATTATTCGATTTTGTTGAGCAAATGCCCAAGCCCGTTATTGCTGCAGTCAATGGATTTGCACTTGGTGGCGGACTCGAATTAGCGATGAGTTGCCACATTCGCTACGCTTCGGAAAACGCAAAACTGGGCTTACCGGAAGTCAGTCTTGGACTCATTCCAGGCTATGGCGGCACCCAACGCCTAACGCAATTAGTCGGCAAGGGCAAAGCGCTCGAAATGATCACCAGTGCCGGAATGATTAGCGCTGCAGAAGCCCAAGAATGGGGCTTAGTCAATAAAGTTGTAGCCCAAGAAAATCTACTTACTGAAGCAAAGGCCTTGGCCGCTACCATTGCCCGCCAGTCCCCTGAGGCTATTGCCCACGCATTAGAAACCGTTCGAGGAGGTTTTGAAATGTCGCAAAAAGAAGCCTTAAATAACGAAATCAAACATTTTGGCGCCTGCTTCGGAACGGAAGATTTCAAAGAAGGAACTAGCGCATTCCTCGAAAAGAGAAAACCCGAATTCAAATAAATCATCCAACATTACGGGCCACGGCGCTTGCCTTTCGTGTAATCTTTACAAATGACTCAAGATTTTTTCAACCTAGAAGCAACCGATCAAAAATCAGGTGCTCGAGCTGGGACAATACATACCGCACACGGAACTATCCAAACCCCCATCTTTATGCCGGTGGGGACTTTGGGTACCGTAAAAACAGTGCCTCATCGGGATTTAGAAAATGACGTTAAAGCTCAAATAATTCTCGGCAATACATACCATCTTATGCTTAGACCTGGCATGGAGGTCATGGAAACTGCCGGGGGACTCCATAGTTTCTCAGCTTGGAAAAAGCCGTTACTAACCGACAGTGGTGGTTATCAGGTATATTCATTAGCTGCCAATCGAAAAATAAAGGAAGAGGGCGTCACCTTCCAAAGTCACATCGACGGATCAAAACACATGTTAAGTCCGGAAACCTCCATAGATATCCAACGCAGTATTGGCGCAGATATCATCATGGCCTTCGACGAGTGTCCGCCCTACCCTTGCGAAAAGGAATACGCACGAAAAAGCATGCACTTAACCCATCGTTGGCTCAAGCGCAGCATTGATCATTGGCAAAAAAATCCCGAAACCTACGGGTATCGTCAGGAATTATTTCCCATCGTTCAGGGCTCGGTTTATCCTGACTTACGTAAAGAGTCGGCCGAGTTCATTGCATCACAAGATTGCGTGGGTAACGCCATTGGCGGACTGAGTGTGGGTGAGCCTGCAGAAGATATGTACGCTATGTGCAACTTGGTATGCGGTATTCTACCCCAAGAAAAACCACGCTATCTCATGGGCGTTGGAACGCCAGCAAATCTTTTAGAATGTGTAGCACTCGGAGTAGATATGTTTGATTGTGTGATGCCGACAAGAAACGGACGCAACGGAATGTTGTTTACCCAAAACGGCATCATCAACATCAAAAATCAAAAGTGGAAAAACGACCATAGTCCGCTTGACCCCTACGGCGATTGTTACGTAGACCAGATGTATTCCAAAGCTTATGTTAGGCATCTTTTCACTGCCAATGAATCCTTAGGAAAACACATTGCCTCCTTGCACAACTTACGTTTTTATTTGTGGCTAATGGAAAACGCTCGCACGAAAATCCTAGAAGGGTCATTTTCCGAGTGGAAACACATGATGGTTCCTATACTGCAAACAAGATTGTAAATGCTGAAGAAAATTGACCGCTACATTTTGGGCAAATTCATAGGAAGCTTTTTCTTGGTTCTCAAGATTATTATGT
>REDE01000189.1 GCA_007693635.1 Flavobacteriales bacterium
ATTCCTTATGATGCGGAACGGGTTCACGGAATTTCTACTGCCTTGGCAGAAAAGGAAGGTCTGCCCCTGAATGAGGTCCTTACGCATTTTATGGCCGACTTAGAAAAGGCGCAGTTTGCCGTCGGACAAAATCTGAATTTTGACGTGATGGTCGTGGGCGCTGAGTTGATTCGTGCAGGCATGGATCATCAAGTTCTCACGAATAAACCCGTATTGGATACTTGTACCGAAGAAACCGCCTCTTTACTCAAGTTGCCCGGCGGTCGGGGAGGTCGTTTTAAACTACCTAATCTCACGGAACTACATAGCTACCTCTTTCAAAAACCTTTCGCCGAAGCGCATAACGCCACCGCCGACGTGGAGGCCACCGCACGGTGCTTTTTCGAATTGATTCGCCGAAAAGAAGGTTTTGGAGTGAATGATTTTAAACAAGGCGCCGATTACTTCGAACGCTTCTCCGCTGCCAACCCCGAAATAATCGCCCCGTTTGGAATCAAACACATCAACCTCAAAAAGAAAAGCGAACAACTTTTTCAACCTGTTGAAGAAACGCTCAGCAAGGCCGATATCACGGAAAATTTGGCCACCCTCTCGGATATTTCTTTTTTCCATCTTCACAACCACACGCAATACTCAGTTTTACAGTCTACTACGGAAGTCCCCTCCTTGATTAAAAAAGCTGTCGCCTACAAAATGCCCGCAGTCTCGCTTACGGATTTGGGCAATATGATGGGCGCTTTTCAGTTTATTTCGGAAGTGGAAAAGTATAACAAGTCGGAAAAACTAAAACAAGAGGATAATCCCTCACATCAACCACACTTTTTGAAGGCGATTGTGGGTTGTGAACTTTTTGTTTGCCGCGATCGATTTAATCATACGGATAAGGACAACGGTTATCAAGTCGTTTTTCTGGCCAAGAATAAAGCGGGTTACCACAATTTGGCCCGCTTGTCATCAGCTGGTTACTTGGAGGGATTCTATTATGTGCCCCGCATCGACCGCAATATTTTATTGGAGAATAAATCAGACCTGATTGTCACAACTGGCAGCGTGCAGGGAGAAATTCCCCAACTCATCCTTCAAGAGGGGGAGGCTAAGGCGGAAGAGGCTTTTCTCTGGTGGAAAGAACAATTTGGCGACGATTTTTATGTGGAATTGGTTCGACACGGATTGCCGGAGGAAGACCGGGTAAATCCGGTCTTGATGCGCTTCGCAAAAACCCACGACGTGAAAGTTTTGGCGGCTAATAATTGCTTCTACCTAGAGCAGAAGGACGCCAACGCCCACGATGCTCTGTTGTGTGTGAAGGAAGGTCAAAAACAAAGTACGCCCATCGGAAAGGGAAGGGGTTTTCGCTACGGTTTCCCCAACGATTCCTTTTACTTTCGCTCCTCGGAGGAAATGAAGGAACTATTCGCGGATATTCCGGAAGCTATTACCAATTTGCAAGAAATTCTCGATAAAACCGAGACCTATACCCTCGCAAGGGATGTTCTCTTGCCGGCTTTCGATATCCCCAATGAGTTCATCGATACTCAAGATGCGCTTGATGGCGGTAAACGCGGAGAAAACGCATATCTCCGTCATCTAACCTACGAAGGTGCTAAAAAGCGTTACGGCGAAATCACCGACGCGTTGCGCGAACGAATCGATTTTGAGCTTGAAACAATCGCCAATACGGGCTATCCTGGATACTTTCTCATTGTGCAGGATTTTTGTAACGAGGCTCGAAAAATGGGTGTTGCGGTAGGACCGGGTAGGGGTTCGGCGGCGGGCTCCGTAGTAGCCTACTGCAACGGTATTACCAACATCGACCCAATAAAGTACGATCTGCTTTTTGAGCGCTTTTTGAATCCTGAAAGGGTCTCTCTTCCCGATATTGATATCGATTTTGACGACTTAGGACGTGGAAAGGTCATTCAATACGTTATTGATAAATACGGGGAAAATCAGGTGGCACAGATTATCACCTACGGTAAGATGGCTGCTAAATCGGCCATCCGTGATGCGGGTAGGGTGATGGAGCTTCCTCTTAGTGATACCGACCGACTGGCGAAAATGGTTCCCAATAACCTTTCGCTGGGTAAACTCTTCACTATTGACGAAAAAGAATTGAAGGAGGCCGTGCGTTCTGAAGAGTGGGAAAATGCACTGGCCTTGAGACAAATATATGGGGGAGCCTCACCGGATTCAAAGGTCTTACAGCAAGCAACCATCTTGGAAGGATCCGTACGAAATACAGGTATCCACGCCTGTGGAGTTATTATTACTCCGAGTGATATCCGACAACATATACCGGTTGCGGCTTCAAAGGATAACGACCTCTGGTATACGCAGTTTGATAACTCGGTGGTGGAAAGTGCGGGACTACTGAAAATGGACTTCTTGGGATTGCGCACGCTTTCTATCATCAAGAAGGCCGTAGAGATTATCCAAGAACTTACGGGGGATACCATTGATCCGGAAACGGTTCCCTTGGACGATGAGAAAACCTATGAACTCTTCCAGCGTGGTGAAACAATGGGGATTTTCCAGTACGAATCCGCCGGAATGCGTACAAATTTGCGTGAACTAAAACCCACTGTTTTCGAGGATCTTATCGCTATGAACGCGCTTTATCGTCCGGGACCAATGGAGTACATCCCTTCATTTATTCGCCGAAAACACGGCGAGGAGGAGATTGTGTACGATTTGCCGGAAATGGAGGGCATCCTGAAAGAAACCTACGGTATCACGGTCTACCAAGAGCAGGTGATGCTCTTATCGCAACATTTGGCAGATTTCACAAAGGGAGAAGCCGACGTCCTGCGAAAAGCAATGGGTAAAAAACAACGCTCGGTACTCGATGCAATGAAACCCAAATTTGTTGAACAGGCGCACGCTAAAGGTCACCCTAAAGAAGTCTTGGAAAAGATCTGGGGCGACTGGGAGAAATTTGCCGCCTACGCATTTAACAAGTCGCACTCGACCTGCTACGCCTACGTAGCTTTCCAAACAGCGTATCTTAAGGCGCACCACCCAGAGGCGTTTTTCGCCTCGGTGTTGTCGAACAACCTCAAGGATATCAAGACACTCGGACTCTACATGGAGGCGTGTAAAACTGTGGGAATCGAGGTTCGCGTGCCTTCGGTTAATGTGAGTAAACTCGACTTTACCGTTGATGCCCAAAAACGCATTGTCTTTGGCTTGGCAGGGATAAAGGGAGTAGGCGAGGGTGCCGCCGAAAACATCATTCGCGAACGTGAAAAAAATGGAGTCTACCGCGACGTATTCGACTTCATGAAGCGGGTTGACCACCGCGCTGTGAATAAAAAAAGTATGGAAAACCTCGTGCTATCCGGGGGATTCGACGATTTTGGAATCTCACGCAGCGCCTATTTCGTTGAAGAGAGTGACGGAAAGACTTTTTTGGAGGTGTTGGTTCGCTTCGGACAAGCTCTTCAAAATGATCAACAAAACGCGCAAGCGAGTTTATTCGGCGCAATAGAGGAGGTCGAAATTAAATACCCCGACGTGCCGAAAGTCCCGGAGTGGGATCGAATGATCTTACTCAACAAAGAGAAGGAGGTGAATGGGGTATACATCAGCTCACATCCACTCGATGACTTTCAGTTGGAAATCGATCTTTATGTTCGTCATAAGGTCGCCAAACTCGATCGCAATCTCAACGACTTCCTTCCCAAGATGGCCGATGCCGACCGACAAGTCAGTAGCGCTGAAATGGTAATGGCGGGAATGATTCAGTCGGTTAGTCACCGTACCAGTTCACGCGACAATAAGCCATTTGCCAACTTTGTGATCATGGATCACAGTGGCGCTTACGAGTTTCGTCTGTTTGGCGACGATTACGTGAAATACCGCAATCATCTTTTCGAAGGGAATTTTGTATTGTTTGCCATTCGTATTCTGTCGGGTTACCGCCGGCAAGACGGCACAATTGGCGATCCACGTATCGAGTTTACCCGCATGGAGTTGCTCTCGCAGCTGCTGGAAAAGACGACGCGTAAACTGCGTATTGGAATTTCCGCTTCGATGTTGAATGATCAACGAATTCAAATGCTAACCGAGGTGCTGGATGAAGCACCGGGACAACTTCCAATTGAAATTATCTTGAAGTCGGGTCCCAATCAAGTTGAAATGAAATCCAACCGACGCGTGGCACCACAGAAGCCCATGTTGAAAAAACTAAAATCCTTTGAAGGCTGGCTGACTTGGAATTTATCCTAATCGCTTGATTAGTGAATTTCGGCGGATAGACCCCTTTCTAGCAGAGCGGAACACTGGGGCTCTAGCTCCTCGTACGAGCCACTTTTCACATCGCATTTACCGCGATTGTGAACGATGTAAGCACACTGTTCAGCCTGCAAAGCGTCGTGGTCACAGATCTCTATCAGACAATGAATAACCCAGTCAAAAGTATTCACGTCGTCGTTGTAGAGAACAATGTTGTGCGCATGTCCGGTTTCGGTTTCGGTGAGAACCAGGGTTTCGGTTTCCGGATTCGAGTATCTAGTCATCTCCATAATCAATTTGCAAGAATAAGATATGGCAAAGATACCGATATATTTGAATTGAGGCTAAAAAAAAAGCTGTCTTAAAAAAGACAGCTTTTGGGTGGAAGACCGGGCTCGAACCGGCGACCTCCTGAACCACAATCAGGCGCTCTAACCAACTGAGCTACAACCACCGTTTAATGTGGGGCAAATTTAATCTAGTTTTGATATTCTGCAAATAGAATTTTGAAAAATATTTACGACCAAAATGCTCGCGTTTTCTTGGTGTAGATCTTTAATATTCAGTGAATTTGTGTCCTCAAGCAGCTTGTGCCCTCTGCTGATCGATTTTCGAAGTATTCATTTTTCGATAAAAAAACGGCAAATACCCCGTGTATTTTTTCGAAAAATGTGATTGGGATGTCTGCCGATTTTCGAGCATTAAAGCAGCTCGCCGAGGGATTTTCGAATGGCTTTTTCCAATCAAATGGAATCTTTGAGGGCAATGAGTTCCGCCCGAATTCTTTTCAAACGGGCAGAAACCTCGGCGATTTTTTCAGCGTCGGCTCTTTTGTCACTCAGTACCTTTTTAGCTCCTTCTATGGTATAGCCTTTTTCCTTTGTAAGGTGGAAAATTAGTCGGACATTTTCCAAATCCTTACGCGTGTACATTCGGTTGCCTTTCTTATTTTTTTTTGGCTGAAGAAAGTCAAACTCTTTTTCCCAATAGCGAATGTTTGACTGGTTGATGGCCAGCATTTCCGCGACTTCACCAATGGAGAAGTAGAGTTTTTCGGGGGGCAGTTCGGCGATGTCCATCATATTAGTCGAAGGATTGATTTTCTTGTGATGACATGATAATGACTTCTTCGTATTCTTCAGGCGTAAGGTCGTTATAGAAGAAATTGATGGGGTTGATTTTCACTCCGTTTTTGATGACCTCATAATGCAAGTGTGGAGCGGTTGAAGTCCCCGTATTCCCCACAAACCCGATAATCTGTCCGCGTTTTACTTTTTGGCCGATTCTTACGTTTGCCTTGCTCATATGACCGTAGAGTGTTTCGTAGCCGTAACCGTGATCGATTACCACGAAAGTTCCGTAGCCGGCCTCTCGCTTTCGGGGATCGTTGGAAACTACCCCGTCGCCGGTGGCGTAAATAGGCGTTCCGGTAGGCGCTGTAAAATCGATTCCGGTATGTAATTTCCTGATTTTGTGAATGGGGTGGATTCTGAATCCAAATCCCGAAGCAATTCTCGTCAAATCTTTATTGGCAATTGGCTGTATGGAAGGAATGGCCGCCAATAAATTGCTCTTGTTGCGCGCCATGTCAATGACATCATCAAAACTTCTGGATTGAATGTAGGCTTGCTTGGTGAGGATGTCTAATCTACGGGCAGTTTCTTTAATCATTTTTGAATTGTCGAAACCCTCCAAATTCTCGTAACGATTCGCCCCTCCAAAGCCCGCACGTCGAATGGAATTGGGAATGGGATCTGCTTCAAAAATCACACGATATATATTGTCGTCGCGGTACTGCATGTCTTCAAGCACAACGGCCAAGTCGTCCAGACGATCTTTTAGCACCCGATACTGCAGTTGCATGTTCTCCAACTCCCGGTTGAGGTATTTCTCTTTAGGCGATTCAACGAAGGTGTCTGCCAAGATGATTCCTAAAAATGCGAAGAGCGCCGCAGCCGTAATAAATAGGGCGGTATTTCGAAATTTATCCCATGCCGAACGCTCGATTCGTTTGTATGATAAACTGCGCTGATCGTAATAATATTTTACCTTACTCATTCCCGGTTGTTTCCTAATTTTGACGCCCCGTCTTTGAATTGATTTTGCGGAGCTAAAATTACAGTCTGCAAAGATAATGCGTATCGACGGGTAAATACTTTTTTAACAGGCCAACTTTAAATCCCTTTTAATAGTCTATGACACCTTCCTCAAAAGAAATACGACAAAAGTTCCTCGATTTTTTTCAGAATAAAGGACATAAAATCGTCCCTTCAGTGCCCATCGTGGTGAAAAATGATCCAACCTTGATGTTTATCAACGCGGGAATGAATCCGTTCAAAGACTATTTTTTAGGCAATGCTAAGGCGGAGTATCCCCGGGTGGCCGACACACAGAAATGTTTGCGTGTAAGTGGTAAACACAATGATTTGGAGGAAGTAGGCGTGGATACTTATCACCATACGCTCTTCGAAATGTTGGGCAATTGGTCTTTTGGGGATTACTTTAAGGAAGAGGCAATCGATTGGGCTTGGGAGTTGTTGAATAAGGAATTCGGAATTGCCTCAGACCGAATGTACGTCACGGTCTTTGAAGGCGACGAAAGTGAAGGTCTAGCTAGGGACGAGGAGTCTGCGAAGTTTTGGGCAAAGCACGTTGCTGCGGATCGTATTCTCAACGGTAATAAGAAGGACAACTTCTGGGAAATGGGCGATACAGGACCTTGTGGACCCTGTTCTGAAATACATGTCGACATGCGCTCTGATGCGGAAAGGGCAAAAGTTGATGGCGCCAGTTTGGTCAACGCAGATCATCCGCAGGTGGTGGAGATTTGGAACTTGGTCTTTATGCAATTTAACCGCAAAGCCGATGGTAAATTAGAACCTCTACCCGCCACGCACGTAGATACGGGAATGGGCTTTGAACGTTTGTGTATGGTTCTGCAAGGTAAAACATCGAGTTATGATACCGATGTCTTCCAGCCCATTATCCGAAAGATAGAGTCGCTTTGCGGCGTCGATTACGGACAGTCCGAGCGAACGGATATTGCGATGCGCGTTATGGCCGACCACTTGCGCACGGTAAGTTTTGCCATTGCCGACGGACAATTGCCGTCAAATACCGGTGCGGGCTATGTCATTCGTCGTATTCTGCGTCGCGCCGTGCGCTATGCATACTCGGTTTTGGAAATTAAAGAAGCCTTCATCGCTTCTTTGCTTCCGGTATTGGTGGAACAAATGGGAGAGCAATTTCCCGAACTTAAGGCGCAGCATAAACTAATCGCACAGGTTGCCACGGAAGAAGAAAATGCTTTTATACGCACCTTGGAGCAGGGTCTTGTGCGCCTAGAAGAGGCGATGAAGCAATACCCTGATCGTCTTCCGGGTGAAGTGGCTTTTGAGTTGTACGATACCTTCGGATTCCCCTATGATCTCACTGCACTTATTCTTCGTGAAAACTCCCGCTCTGTGGATGAGGAAGGATTTAAAAGGGAAATGCAAAAGCAAAAAGAACGCTCGCGCGCCGCTGGGAAAATGGAAGCTGGGGATTGGACAATCATTCAAGAAGGACAAGGAAACTTTTTGGGATACGAAACTCTGAAAATTGCGGACGCCGCAGTCTGCCGCTATCGTCAGGTGGTGGATAAAAAGAAGTCGTACTACCAACTGGTTTTTGAAAATACCCCTTTCTATCCCGAAGGCGGAGGTCAAATTGGCGATTCGGGCTGGATCATCGATGGCGATAAGCGTATTGCAGTCTGGAATACGAAAAAGGAAAATGGACTGATTTTGCATTTTGTGAATGAACTCCCCACGACGGATTCGCTAGGGCTCGAAGTGAATGCTGATGCGCGACGCCGTACAACGGCAAATCACTCGGCAACCCACTTGCTGCACCATGCGCTTCGGGAGATTCTAGGGACCCATGTGGAGCAAAAGGGCTCTTTCGTAGGACCGGATTATTTGCGCTTTGACTTCTCGCATTTTAGTAAAATTTCCGGAGAGGATATGCAACGTATTGAAGACCGGGTGAATGAACTTATCGCAAGTCAGGACGCACTGCAGGAATACCGCGATATTTCGATGGATGAGGCTTTGGAGCGTGGAGCATTGGCGCTATTTGGCGAAAAATACGGTGAAAAGGTACGGGCAATTCGTTTCGGTGAAAGCATGGAATTGTGCGGTGGTACGCATGTGACCAATACAGCTTTTATCGGCATTTTTTCTATCCAAGGCGAAAGCTCAGTCGCCGCC
>REDE01000160.1 GCA_007693635.1 Flavobacteriales bacterium
AATCGAACCTGGATCTTAGGTTCCGGAGACCTACGTACTATCCATTGTACTACGGGGCCTTGAAGCTTTGTTGCCTAAAGGCCGGCAAAGATACGCGTAGCAACGATGAATTAAAAAATTAAAAGTCGCGGATTAATCGGGTGGCAATTATGGGCGAATGTTGTTGCAACATCCACTGGTATCCTCCGCCAATCTGAAAATTGAAAAATTCGGATACTCGCCAATGCACCTGAGGGGTAACTCGAAACTCGTGACCAACTCCGACGTGATACGCGTAATTGTTTTCAATGGCCAAAATTGTCCGTTGGTTGACTTTTTGGTTTATCGTGAAATTGTAGAGCAGTGTCCACTCACTAATGTTGGGTATCTCTGCCGAAGCGTCAAAGAGATTGTGGCGGGGACCAACAATATTGTATATCGATCGCCCTCCTCCGATATCGTAACCCATCAAGTACAGAAAACTGTTTTCTAATATTCGCCCGTCGAGGATGTACTCACCAATCCATTGCCAGCCGTGAATAAATGTAGCCTCTTTGTTGAACGAAAAGGTGCCCTGAAGCGCCAATTTATACGCTTCTATTTCACCATTGTACATGGGTAATTCCAATTCAATGGCGTATCCGTTGGCAAAAGCGTATTCGATTTCCGGCGCCCAATCTACGTTGTACCTTCTTCCTTGAAGTGGCAATAAAGCGAGTGTGTTGGCTTCAAATTCACCTTTTCTGGCCCCAAGGGGTCGAACTAAGTCGAAAATCATGGGCTCGGGAAATACGGGCGCACCTTTTACCACATCCGGGTCGTGATTCAAAGCGTCTACCTCTTGCGGAGCCTCGAGACTGAGAGAATCGGCCATTTCTATTTCGGAGTTTTGATCCATGCTCTGTGCATAAAGCGAAAGGCCTCCAAGGCAAAAAAGCAGGATGAAAAGGTTCTTCATTGGATTACGATGATTTTCTTTTAGGTTTTTAATGACTTTAGTTTTTGCCGTCTCAACTTCGTTTAAATTGGAAAACTACCCGCCGAATTTGGTGAATTCAACTTTGATTTTTTCACGCTTTCAGACAAAGTTGCACGTTTTGTTCGTATCTCGTTATCGACTGCGAAAGTGGTGCCTTACACGCTTTGTTTGCATTAGAATTTCATTATAAAAATTACGCAAAAACCCCACTGCAGGACGGTCACGGTCTTTACAAAATTTAAGCCAACTCATACTAGAAGCTGTTAATGATTTGTGAATGGATTTTGTGTCTTTTTCTACCTAGAGACAAACAATCGCACAATGATTTGCCGGATTTGAAGGATATGTATTTTTTTTGGGCGCCTAATCGCGCTTTCCGCTGCAAGTCCTCGGCTAACATCGCCGTTGGTGCAACAGTAGGCAAGGAGCTCCTACCGTCGCTCTTGCCTACTGGCACCAACTGGCATGTTCGCCTCCGGGCTTTCCGCTGCAATCGCGGGCGCGGCTGATAGGGAGTCTAGATGCGTTTCGTATTTTGTTGTGTGCTTTTTAGGATTTTCAAAAAAAATCGGATAATGGGCCGATTCCCATTATCCGATTTAGGTTTTAATACCACTGAAGTTTTTTGTCTACCGCAAATCGAATAGATTGTCACAGCCCATCGGCTGGGCGCTAATGAATGCCTCCCCGGCATCTGTGTAGATGAGTCGCCCCATATCTTTCGCGCGGTATTCTATACTTTCCCAGAAGTTCTGTGAAGAAATAGCCGTAGCGGGTTCACTGCTATTGGGCTGGTAGAACTGACTTCCATAGGCTTTTACCGATTCTATTTTGTGCTCGAGATACCCACTGATATCCATAATGATATCTGGTTGAATATTCCAGAATTGAACGTAATGAAAGATCAATTTTGGCCGGTGCGCCTCTTGAAGAATGCCATCCCAATGGGTTTCAATTTTTCTCAAACCAGCTTTGAAAGCTGCGTCTTTGGCCAGTGCCGCAGCGTGCGGATGATCGGGATGTCGGTCATCAGGTGCGTTGATGAGCAATAAGTGGGGACGAAAATAGCGGATTTCACGAATGAGTTTTAACTGTGATTCCTCATCGTTGCGAATAAATCCGTCTTTAAGCCCAAGCTGATGACGATTTTCCACCCCTAGTATTTTGGCCGCGTTGGCCGCTTCTTGATCTCTTAGTTCAGCACTGCCGCGCGTTCCCAATTCACCTTGTGTCAAGTCGAGAATAGCAACTTTTTTACCCTCCGCGCTCCACTTGGCAATAGCTCCTCCACAGCCTAACTCCACGTCGTCGGGATGTGCGCCTATTGCGAGAATGTCAAATTTTTCCATTATTAAGATTTTCCGGCTGCAAAGGAAGTGATTTCCTCCGACATGGGCGAAGTTCTTGACCCGAAATCAGCGACGACCTGGCCGTTTTCATCAATTAGAAACTTGTGGAAATTCCAACGCACATTGTAATCGTCTTTGCCGTTGAGCTCTTTCTGAGTAAGCCACGCATAGATAGGGTGAATGGATTTTCCTTTTACACTGATCTTGGACATCAAAGGAAAGGTAACGCCGTAATTTTTCTCGCAAAAACTTGCGATCTCTTCGTCCGATCCGGGTTCTTGTCCCATGAAATCGTTGGCTGGAAAACCAATGATTACGAAATTTTCGTTTCCGTAGGTTTCGTAGAGTTTTTGCAATTCCTTGTATTGGGGCGTAAATCCGCATTTTGACGCCACGTTGACAATAAGGACTCTTTTGCCTTTCAGACTAGCAAAATCAAAATTATTTCCTTCAATGTCGGTCACGCTAAATTCGTGTAGCGTTTTCGGGGTCGGCTGCGTCGTGTTGCTCATAGTGTTTGTATTGGATGTTGTCTCAGTGGATTGAGAGCAGGAAAGCCCCGCGAAAATAAAAAGGCTGATGAAGAATTTCATAACTTTGATTTGTTTGATCGTTGGTACATTATGCGAATTAGAACAGATAGGGTGTTGCTAAAGTTCAAAATTACAATGCATTTTCCTCTGGTCGTTCGCTATCTTTGCCCAACCGATACGTGAGCGCATGCAATGGAAACACATCGTGACTTTAGTCCGCAAAGATATACTTTTAGAATGGCGTGAGCCACTACAGCTTTTGGCAATGTCGATCTACCTGGTCGCATCGGTATTTGTTGTCTATTTGGTTTTTCAATCCATCATTCGTCCTGAAGTGTGGATAGCGCTGTTTTGGATCACTTATTTATTTGGCGCCACGCTATTAGCTGCCCGTAGTTTTCAGCGCGAAGCTGGCGGACGCTACTACTACTTCTATACACTCTGTAGTCCAATGGAGCTGATGGTTGCCAAGTTGATTTTTAACGCTTTCATATTTTTTCTTCTCGCGCTGTTTAATTGGCTTTTATTCACCTTATTTTTAGGACAGCCCCTGGAAAAGGTTACGCTGTTTTTTGGTTTGTGTTTTTTGGGCGGCTTGGGTTTTTCCGGGGTTTTAACGTTGATTAATGGTATAGCGGTAAAGGTGAAAAACCATCCGGCTTTATCGGCCATTTTGGGGTTTCCACTTATGCTTCCATTGATCTTGGTTTTGTTGGCGGCATCTTCACACGCTATGGTTGGTGTTGACTGGGAGCAGACGCAGCCTTATGTTATTGCGGCCGCTGCTTTGGCAGTTTTGACCAATGTTTTGAGTGTTTTGCTTTTTCCATTTTTGTGGAAGGAATAACAATTTAGGACGTATTTGATGGAAGGAAAGAAAATAGCTTTGGTTACGTACTACTGGCCTCCAGCAGGTGGTCCGGGTGTTCAGCGTTGGCTAAAGTTTGTGAAGTATTTGGCTCCAGCCGGCTATGAAGTCCACGTAATTATTCCCGAAAACCCATCATATCCTTTTCTGGATGATAGTTTGATTTCGGATGTGCCCGAAGAAGTGATACTGGTTCCTCAAGCAATTATTGAACCCTACCGCTTGGCAGAGTTGGTAGGTAAAAAGAAAGTGAAGTCGATGGGAACAGGTGTTTTGCCGCCAGAGTCCAAGCAGTCATTTTTGCAGCGTATAGCCTTATTTATTCGTGGTAATGCCTTTGTTCCCGACGCCCGCATCTTATGGGTAAAGCCCACTTCGTCATTTTTAGAGAAATACCTGGTGGAAAAGGACATTCAGACGCTCATTACTACTGGGCCACCGCATAGTGTGCATCTGATTGGAATGAATGTGAAGCGCAGCGTGCAAGGACTTCGCTGGATTGCTGATTTTCGGGATCCTTGGACAACCATTGAGTATCACGATTCGCTTCGAATGACCGAGCGCACAAAGTCGGTCCATAAACGCATGGAAAGCGAGGTGCTCAATTCCGCCGACGATATTTTGGTGACCAGTAAAGGAACCGAAAGGGAGTTTCGACAGATTACCCCAAAACCTATTCACGTAATTACCAACGGCTTCGATTCGGAGGTCAAGCACTTGGAGCAACTCGACGATTTTTTTAGTATTAAGCATGTTGGGTCTTTGCTTTCGGGAAGAAATCCGCAGGCTTTGTGGGCAGCGCTCAAGCGTTTATCTACGGAAGTTGAAGGCTTTTCCACTTCGGTTCGACTCCAACTTTACGGCGCTGTGAGTGCGGAGGTTTTGGAGTCAATTAAGCGTTTCGGATTAGAGAACATTACAGATTTGAAGGGGTATATTCCTCACGCAGAGGTTGTAGGGCGACTGGCGGCTTCGCAAATTTTGTTGCTTATTGAAGCCAATAATCCCAAGAAGCGTTGCATACTCCCGGGAAAGTTGTTTGAATATTTGTCCTCGGGAAGACCAGTTGTGGCTGTGGGTGTTGCGGGATCCGATATTGAAGAAATTTTGGAATCCAGTGGCGGCGGACGTTATTTTCATTACGATGATGAACAGAAAATTTATGATCATCTGCTGGATTTGTTTACCGCATATAAAAATGGGAAGTCCAATCCCGGAGCGGATAATGTCATGCAATATCATAGAAAAACGCTTTGTAATCAGTTGATTGCTTTGTTAGAATCCAATCCTTAATCCATCTCATGAACAATTCAAAGGAAGTTTCTCAGCTGGATGTGGTTACCGTTCTCGGAGCGCGCCCCCAATTTATTAAGGCGGCTCCGGTCTCTAAGGCTTTGGCGCATGTGGGTTTGCGTGAGGGCTTATTACACACGGGACAGCATTACGATGAGAAAATGGACGCCATATTTTTCCGCGAGTTAAGCATTCCTTTTCCCGTTGAGAATTTACGGGTTGGTAGCGACTCTCACGGAAGGCAAACGGCAAAGATGCTGATTGGGGTGGAAGATTTTTTACGCAAAAGCAATCCGGCTTTGGTGTTGGTTTACGGCGACACAAATTCCACCTTAGCCGGTGCATTGGCGGCGGTTAAGCTAGGGATTCCGGTGGCACACATCGAGGCCGGACTTCGTTCGTACAACATAGCCATGCCCGAAGAGGTCAATCGACGAATGACGGATCATATTTCTCGGTTATTATTTTGTCCGTCGGATCACGCCGCGGAAAATCTCCGCACGGAGGGAATCGTAAATGATGTTTTCGTCACCGGTGATGTGATGCTCGATGCGGTAAATGCCTTTCGCGAAGCAGCTTTTTTACGGACTTTACCCGAGGGATTAACAAGGGATAGCTACTATTTACTCACCATTCACCGACCTTCCAATGTTGATGATCCTGATCGTCTTGCATGCATATTGCGCATGATAGAGACCTTAGATTATCCCGTATTATGGCCAATACATCCTCGGACACTAGCGCGATTAGATGTTTCTAAGTTGCCGCAAAATCTCATTGTTTCGGAGCCTTTAGGATACCTAGATTTACTAAATGCCTTAGGTAAATCCAAGGCATTGATCACTGATTCAGGGGGAATGCAAAAAGAGGCCTACTGGCTTCAGCGGAAGTGTATTACCCTGCGTAAGGAGACCGAGTGGGTGGAGACTCTAGAGGGAGGTTGGAATACACTTTTGCCACCAGGCAGTGAGGTTGAAATTGCTGCGATATTGGCACGTACTCCAGATTCATGGAAGCCACTTTACGGAAATGGAAACGCCGCTACAGACATAGCGGCGAATCTCTTGCAGTTTTTAAAAACCTAAGCGGGCTCAGCGATTTATTACACCTCTCGTTCCTCTTTGAAGTGTTTGAACATTCCCAAGCCGATGAAACCGAAGAAGAGAATGGAGAGTGCTAATGCGTATTTTTCACCTTGGTAGAAGCTCGGTGGAGCAAATTCAAATTCCACACGATGCGTCCCCGGAGGCACTTTGAGTCCGCGCAGAAGGTAGTTCACTCTGATGTGATCGACTTCTTTCGCGTCGATGGTTGAGATCCAATCACGTCCACCACCTTCGTAATAAATCTCGGAAAACACCACGAGGGCTTCCTTTTTGTTGTTGTTAATGACCTCGTAAACAATATGCATAGGGTTGTATTCAGTGATACGAACACTCGAAGGCGATTCTGAAGGTTCAACACCGTTCATATATGATCGATACCTTTCGTCGATAATGACTTCACTACAAGCATTAAAGTCGGTAAGTGCTTCCATTTCCTCATCGGCATTGGGCACCCAGGTAATTTGTTGAGCAAACCAGGCGTTTCCACAGGCCCCGCTGTTAGGGATGGCCATCAACTGATTGGTTTTCTGATCTGGACCAATAAACCATTTGGTGTTGAGCATGTTGATCGCTGGTCGATTGCGTTTTTCCAGTTGGTGATCAATAAGATCTTGGTATCGAGCTAGTTTGGCGCCATGATATCCGCCCAGCGAGCTGTGGTGGTGACTGGTGAAGGCGTCGCCGGTAAGACTGCGTGTAAGATTCAGTACCCGGTAGTGCACGTCACCTTCGGCGGATTTTATAGCTATATCCGGACCTGATTTAGCGAAGGCTCTATCGTACTCTGCTTGAGTGATAAATTTATCCAAACTCAAATGCTGACGAACAAAAGGGAGTTGGTCAACGGCAATAAGTCCTACCAGTATCATAGGAAATACATGAGCTTTCACGTAACCTTTTAGATAGGCAAAGAGCAAGGCCGCGGTCATAATGCAGAACATGAGTGTTTTAAAGGCGCTTGAGCGGATTAATGCGATGCGGTCTTCCAGTAAAATATCGATGTTCAGACCTTGTTGACGGAAGTAGTCGTCCTTAGCACCGGATACGTCGATACCTCCGGCAATTACGATAAGGAATAGCGACAGGCCTCCGGTAATCAATAGTGTTTTTTTGATGGCGTTGAGGGCTTTTTTCGTTTCCAGTTCTCCCTGATAGATTTTTTGCAGAGCCAGCCAGCCAGCCAAGGGGATGAGAACAAACCATACCACCAGCGCCATTGAAGGCACGCGGAATTTGTTGTAAAGAGGGAAGTGGTTAAACATAAAGTGACTAAAACCCTCAAGATTTTTACCCCAAGCCATGAGAAGCGTAAAGAGTAGAGAGGCGATAAGCCAAGTTTTTTCTTTCATTGAAAGGGTGAAAAAAGCGAGAATAAATAGGAAGAAAACGACTGCACCAACGTAGTATCCTCCGCCGACCATTGTTTGGTCGCCCCAGTAAAACAGACTAGCGATGCTTCTTTCTGCTTGTTTTTCTGCTTGTTTTGCCGGTACACCTTGTTGCATGATTCCCGATTTCATATTCTTAAAGTAGAAATCGTAGGTGGAGGTATTCGCGTAATTTTGATTTGATCCTCCGCCAGTAATATTGGTGTAGAAGAGATTAAGCGTTTCGAATTTCCCGTAGCTCCAGCTCATGGCGTAGTCGTAGTCTAATCCACCACTGCTTTTTTCTTTCTTCACACTCAATTCCGAGATGCCCCCTCTCATGGTTTCTTTAGCGTAGTCGTAGTTGGTTGTTAGTCGGGAAATGTTTGGCCCTATACCTATAAGTGCTGCCAGCAGGAGTCCGGACGAAGCGACGATCCAGTTTTTCGCTTCGCCATTTTTAAGTGCAAAAACACCTTCGGTAATCACCATGAACACTACGATAAATGAACTGTAATAGGTGATTTGCAGGTGGTTTGAGAAGACGGCTAGTCCCATCATGAGCGCTGTTATGCTCCAGCCGAGCCATTTTTTTCCTCGGTACGAAAGGAGGATTCCTGCCAGTAGAGGAGCGATGTAGGCGGCTGTACGGACTTTTGCGTTATGTCCGGCGCCAAACGACACGATAAAAAAGGTGGAGAAGCCAAAGGCAATAGCCCCGGCTAAAGCTAGCCAGGGGTCGACTTTCAGACTGTATAAAGTGAAGAAAAACCCAATCATCAGCAGGGCGATGATATAGATATTTGAAGGTTTTCCTAGGAGGAGATT
>REDE01000190.1 GCA_007693635.1 Flavobacteriales bacterium
AAAAACCTAGAATATTATGGGTCGATGATGAAATCGATCTGTTAAAACCGCACATCCTTTTCATTACTGAGAAGGGATACTCGATAGACACGGCAACCAACGGTGATGACGCCCTCGATTTAGTAGAGGAAAATCATTACGATATGGTATTTTTGGATGAAAACATGCCGGGAATTTCTGGCTTGGAAACCCTAAAACACATCCGAGAGGCAAACCAAAACCTCCCCGTAGTGATGGTCACTAAAAGCGAAGAAGAGCACATCATGGAGGATGCTATTGGCGCACAAATCGCCGATTACCTTATCAAACCGGTAAATCCCAACCAGCTTTTGCTGAGCATCAAAAAAAATCTGGATAAAAATCGCTTGGTCAGTGAAAAAACAACCAGTAATTACCAGCAAGAATTCCGAAAAATAGGAATGGAGCTCAATAGCATACGCGACATCGACGAATGGATAGATATGTACAAGCGTTTGGTTTACTGGGAGATGGAACTCGACAAACTCGATGATGAATCGATGAAGGAAATCCTAACCATGCAAAAGGATGAAGCCAACGTTATTTTTTCTAAGTTCATTGAGAAAAACTATCTTAACTGGATGCAAGGAAGCGAGGATGGTCCGGTTTTTTCCCCATCCATATTCAAGCAAAATCTTTTCCCTCTGCTTAAGCAAGGCAAGAAAGTATTGGTTGTACTGATCGACAATCTGCGCTACGATCAATGGAAAGTCTTGCAGCCCATCTTCCAAAAATATTTCCGAATGGAAGAGGAAAAAATGTTTTTTTCAATATTGCCAACCGCAACGCAGTACGCAAGAAACTCCATTTTTTCGGGTCTCATGCCGTTGGAAATTAAAAAACGTTTCCCCGACAAGTGGTTTGACGATACCGATGATGAGGGTAAAAACCTATATGAAGAGGATTTTCTTCGCGACAATCTCAAGAGAAATGGACTGGGTGATATCAGCATGTCGTATCATAAAATCACCAACAATATTGCCGCTAAAAAATTGGCCGACACCTATAAAACACTGCTCAGCAATCAGCTTAATGTAGTCGTCTACAACTTCGTGGATATGCTGTCGCACGCCAAAACCGACACGCGATTAATCCAAGAACTAGCCGATGACGACAAAGCATACCGAAGTCTAACACTGAGTTGGTTTCAAAACTCCCCGTTATTGGATTTAATTCGAAAAATCTCCACGACCGACACCGAGCTCTTGCTTACCACAGATCACGGAACCATCAACGTAGAAAATCCAACCAAACTCGTAGGCTTGCGGGAAATAACGACCAATCTTCGTTACAAACAAGGCAAGAATATGAGTTATGAAAAAAAGGATGTATTCGAGATTAATAAGCCCGAATTGGCGCATTTACCAAAGGTGCATATCAGCGCCAACTACGTTTTTGCCAAGGAGCGCTCATTTTTCGCTTACCCGAATAATTACAATCATTTCGTGAAATACTATAAAAACACCTACCAACACGGAGGTATTTCTCTCGAGGAAATGGTTATTCCAATCGTTCATCTCTCACCCCGAGCTTAGTCCCTAAGATGGAACGTGTTTACAGCGTTGACGAAATAAATTCGATTGCCAAAGCGTGTATTTCTGCCGTTGAAGGCAATCGGATTTTTATTTTTTCCGGAAATTTAGGCGCCGGGAAAACTTCTTTGATCAAAGAAATGTGCAAAGAATGGCAGATTAAAGATGTGGTGCAAAGTCCGACCTATGGACTCGTTAACACCTACGAAACAAAGGACGGACAAACGATTCATCATTTGGATTTGTATAGAACAAAAAATCCACAGGAAGTTTATGAATCAGGAATCACAGAAATTTTAGATTCAAATGCAATTTGTTTGGTCGAATGGCCGGAAAATATCGTACCTTTCCTCTTTGAAAATTACGTGCATATTGAACTCTTCCATGAAGCGCCTAATTTTCGAAAGATCCTCTTAACCCTTGTTAAAGTATGAGTTCCGGCAACCCCACGCTAAGTTGGTCATTAAGCGAGTATCTCCCCCAAGAAGAAATGCTTGAAGTTGGGCGACGTCAGCAACAACTATTTATTGGCATCCCCAAAGAAACCCGCCTTCAGGAAAAACGCGTTAGTCTATCTCCGGATGCCGTGAGTTTGCTCACCGCACACGGACACCGGGTATGCGTAGAGAGTGGCGCTGGTGAGGCCTCGCGGTATTCCGATAACGAATACTCCGAGTCGGGAGCGGAAATTGTTTACGATAGGAAAAAAGTCTTCTCAGCCGATATTATTGTCAAAGTTGAGCCTTTAAGCACCGAAGAAATCGGGTTACTCAAAGAAAAACAACTCATCATTTCTGCCATCCAGCTAAAAGCTAGAAACAAAGCATATTTTGAAAAATTAATCAGTAAAAAGGTTTGTGCGCTTGCCTTTGAAGAAATGGTTGATGAGCACGGACAGCTCTCGGTTGTTCGGGCAATGGGTGAAATCGCCGGAAGCACCTCCATACTTATCGCCGCTGAATATCTCAGTAATGTCAATCTTGGAAAAGGCTACATGATGGGTGGCGTTTCCGGAATTCCTCCCACGAATATTGTCATCATGGGCGCGGGTACTGTGGGAAGCTATGCAGCGCGGGCAGCATTAGGACTTGGAGCAACTGTTCGTGTTTTCGATAAGAGTCTGCACAAATTACGCAGATTACAAGAATGGCTTCATACACCTATTTACACCAGTGTGTTGAATCCGAAGATCCTGGCTAAAGCCTTGATGAATTGTGACGTATTAATTGGAGCACTTCGTCCAGAAAACGGTCGTGCTCCTTGTGTAGTTACCGAGAATATGGTTCAGAAAATGCAGCCCGGATCGGTAATTGTCGACGTATCAATTGACACCGGAGGTTGTGTGGAAACGTCCGAGTTATGCACACACGATAATCCCACTGTAATCAAACACGATATCATCCATTATGCCGTACCAAATATCCCGAGTCGTGTAGCCAGAACTGCCAGTCTGGCTCTCAGCAACATTCTCACGCCCATCCTCATGGAAATTGCCGAACAAGGTGGGGTGGAAAATGCGCTTCGAACCAAACAATGCTACCAACAAGGTTTATATATGTACAATGGTGTTCTGACCTCAAAAGTTATTGGCGAATGGCATAACCTTCCCTACTCGCCGGCCAGCTTACTCCTTGGCGGACTGTAGCGTCGATTGGCAAAGTTCAAGTACGTTTATCAACGCCATTATGGAATCAAAAAATAGTGATAATTAATCAAATTTAAAAAAAACCGAGAAAAAACTATTTTTTTTGGCTACATGAAGCTTTGTGTCTTATTATTGCATCGTCTTTCGGCTAAAGAACTGCGACCATCGCTATCTGTTCTCTCCGTAATGATTTTTCCCATTTGATAAATACCTTATCTTAACATTCGACTCCAAGTTATTTCAGACTTGATTGTGGTCATTATTCGAACTTTTTTATCTATTTCATGAACAATATCGAAGAATTAAAAAAACTAAAACTACCTGAATTACAACGCCTAGGCGAACAGCGAAACATCAAAAAATGGCGGTACCTGCGCAAGCCTGATTTAATTGCAGAGCTATTAAAAAGCTTTGGATTGAAGCCTAAAAATGGTGAAACTGCAAAATCAGTTTCTGTGGAAAACCAAGAAAATTCAGGTGCTAATACCAATGAAACTCCGAAAATCGAGAGCGACAATCAGCAACCTTCGCGCAGACGTGGCAGACCAAGAAAAGAAGATACACCGCGTTCTGAATCGCCTACCCCCAAGGATCAAGCAGATGCGCCTACAGCAGAAAAGCCCGTAGAGAGCAGTTCACAAAATATTGCTGAAAAGCCCGAAGTTGCCAGAGAAAGACCAGACTCAACAGCTCGTCGAAACGAAGATAATCGTCCGGAACGATCTAACGACCAACAACATCGTCCTAATCAACGCCACCAAAACGATCGCCGTCCTACTCAGCACAATCAAAACAACAATAAGACTCCTCAACGTCGACATATCGGATCCGATGAATATAATTTCGACGGATTTATTTCGTGTGAAGGCGTTTTGGAAGTCATGCCCGACGGGTACGGATTTTTACGCTCCAGCGATTATAATTATTTGAATAGTCCCGACGATGTCTATGTGAGTCAAACCCAAATCAAACAGAACGCTTTGCGCCCCGGAGATACGGTAGTCGGATTGGTTCGTCCTCCCAAAGAAGGCGAAAAATATTTCCCCTTGGGAAAAGTTTTACGCGTGAATGGTCGCACCCCCGAATACGTGCGTGATCGCGTGGCTTTCGAACACTTAACGCCACTTTTCGCTCAAGAAAAATTCAATCTTACCGGCAAAGAATCAACCATTTCTACTCGTATTATCGACTTATTTTCACCTATTGGAAAGGGAAATCGTGGTTTAATTGTCGCCCAACCAAAAACTGGTAAAACCACCTTACTAAAAGAAGTGGCCAACGCCATAGCCGCGAATCACCCCGAATCCTACATGATCATCTTACTTATCGATGAACGTCCGGAAGAGGTTACCGATATGATTCGCAGTGTGCCCGCAGAGGTCATTGCCTCCACCTTTGATGAACCCGCAGAGCGTCACGTAAAAGTGGCCAACATCGTGTTGGAAAAAGCCAAGCGAATGGTGGAATGCGGACACGATGTCATCATTCTACTAGATTCTATTACCCGTTTGGCAAGGGCTTACAATACCGTATCACCCGCATCCGGAAAAGTATTGTCCGGTGGTGTTGATGCCAACGCATTACACAAACCCAAACGATTTTTTGGCGCAGCTCGAAATATAGAAAATGGCGGCTCACTTACAATTCTCGCAACCGCTCTGATCGATACTGGATCAAAAATGGATGAGGTGATTTACGAAGAGTTTAAGGGTACTGGTAACATGGAAATGCAACTCGATAGACGCATTGCCAATAAACGTATATTCCCAGCCATTGATCTCATATCGTCCGGAACACGCAGGGACGAACTCTTGCTCTCCAAGGACGTCATGCAACGCATGTGGATTCTCAGAAAACATCTCTCTGATATGACCCCCGTGGAAGCAATGGAGTTTCTGCAAGACCGTATTACACGCACACGAAGCAACGAAGAGTTTCTTATTTCTATGAATGGCTAAAATCATTCGTAAAATGGCGAAAAAAACTAAAATTTCTACCGAAAGTCTATCCTCTTCCGGCAACAGTCCGTTCGAAGCCCTGGCGGCTCTTCGGGCTTCCCTGCCGGAAGGTGATGTGCTTTCAGAGTCAACACCGGAGAATGAAAGTATTGGTTCGCGCGAACTTCTGCATGTGGTTTTGGAACGCAAAGGTCGCAACGGAAAACCTGTAAGTATCGTAAGTAATTGGAGCAGCATTGAGGTCGCTGAGGCCCACCAAACAGAAATAAAAAAATTCTGCGGCGTTGGCGGTTCACTAAAAAATGGAGAATTGATTCTACAGGGAAATCAATTAGAAGCTCTTAAAAATTACGCGGAAAACCAAGGCTGGAAAGTCAAGAAAACCGGAGGTTAAATATTTGCCTAGCAGCTACTAATATTTCTGTAATACAAGTCATATCAACCATGCGTATTGTTTTTTTCACCGGAGCCGGAATTAGTGCCGAAAGCGGCATCAAGACCTTTAGAGATGCCGACGGACTCTGGGAAAATCATCGTATTGAAGAAGTGGCAACACCCGAGGCATTTGCAAAAAACCCCGAACTCGTTCTGCACTTTTACAACGTACGCAGGAGACAAATGTATGATGTTGAGCCCAACGGAGCCCATTATGGTATTGCAGAGCTACAAAATCACCACCATATTGAGGTGATAACGCAAAACATCGATAATCTTCACGAACGCGCGGGAACTCGTCAAGTGTTGCATTTACATGGCCAGCTGGATTACGCCCGAAGCAGCATATCTGATGAATTACTTGTTCCTCTTCAGGGTCGTGATATAAAGCTCGGTGATCGAGCAGCAGACGGATCACAGCTACGCCCCCACGTTGTATGGTTTGGAGAAGCTGTGCCAATGCTTGAAAAAGCCATTCCCATTATTCAAAGCGCCGAAATCTTGGTCATTGTTGGTACAAGTTTACAGGTATATCCTGCGGCCGGACTAATCGAATACGCATCACCCAAGTGTGAATTGATCTACATCGATCCGAATGCTTTTCAACCGCCCGGAATGAATCGCAAAGTTGAACTCATACAAAAAAATGCGGTGGAAGGAATCGAGGCTATAAAAAAGCGTCTATTGGGATAACTAACTTGTGAATCCATAAAAAAATGAAAAACAAATTTGCTCCGTTAATCATCACCGCAATAAGCCTCCTATTCAGCTGTGCTAGCAATCACCCTCCATTGGAAACTGTAGCGTATGTTGATTTAGAAAAATACACCGGCGTGTGGTATGATGTAGCTAGTTTTCCCCAGAGATTTCAAAAAGGCTGTCACTGTACATCTGCTACCTACACCTTAAAAGAGGATTATCTAGAGGTTTTTAATCAGTGTAAAAAAATAGACAAAGAGCAACCCAGCAGTGTTACGGGTAAGGCTTTTGTGAAAAATCCCGGTGTAAACAGTCAGCTAAGCGTGCAGTTTTTCTGGCCATTTCGGGGAAAATACTGGATTATTGGTCTGGATGAAGACTACCAATTTGCAGTAGTAGGCGAACCGTCTCGCAAATACCTGTGGATACTCTCCCGCCAAGCACAACCTTCGGAGCAAGATTTACAAAAATGGATTCAAGTAGCAGCAGATAAAGGATTTCAGGTTGAAAATTTAGTGAGAACTGTTCATGACTGCGAGAAATGAAACCTACAATTACAATTTATAAGTGTTAAAATCAGTCGCTTTCATTAACAATTCATTATGAAGCAACATGGATAATCCATCAAAAAAGTCTTGAAAAGCCGATTCTACAAGATGTTTAAAGGATTTTAAAAAAACTAAATTACTGCGAATCACTTGGTCGAAACAGCCAAAATTTTGTTGTAATTTAGTACACTAATCTTTTTATAAATTCTTAAACTTCTCAACTATGAAAAAGTTTTACAACAGATCAACAGATCAACAGATCAACAGATCAACAGCCTACAGCTGAGCTAGGCGATTGCCATTTCACTCTAAAAAACAATGGCATGAGCAAAAGTTTCTCACAAAAGAATAGGCTGATTATCGGACTTATCGCCTTAAGCTTATGCCTTCCATTTTCTGCTTTTGCTTTTCCTTTTTGGCAAATTACCCTAACTAAATCCGGCGGGGAGTGTTCAAATGCCGAATTTCAAGTGTTTAGCTCTTTTGCACGACCGTATCCTGACCCTAGTTCCTACATCGACTTAGTTATTCAATGGAAAGTTGTGGGCCAAAGCACTTGGATAACCCAACCTGTACCTAATCTTCCGCAAGGGTTAATCGACGGTCTGATTTATGATTTTGTCATCGATCCCACCTCTCCTCCTAACCCCTATTCGCCGCCTGTAAGTATCGAATATCGTGTGATTGCAACGCTAAACACCCCTACCGGAGGCTACGACTTAGCTAGTGATCAAAGTCATATTATTCACTTCTACACGCTAAGTTCACAAGGCGTCCCGGTAATTAACAATGCTTCTACAAACCCCAATACCGGATACCTAGAGCTATCAAACTGCTTCCCACAAACTCACTTGTTCGAGCTTAACACAACCAATGTCGATCTAGGTTCTGTTGATATTATGATTTTTGAATCCAATTCCGATGGCGATGATTTAGGCAACCAAATTTTTCTACCTTGGCCGGATAGCTGGACAAGACCTGTTGGCGGAGCCGGAATACCACAACTTGACTTTTTTGATTTTCAAACTGAATTTAACAATCAAGGATGGTTTCAATTTATCGAAAATAATCTGGGTTATTATTTAATCTATATTAACTATACCGACAGATGCGAAACGATGGACCATACCGAAACCATACATATTAGAATCAACACCACTCCTGCCGTTGTTGACTTTGAGTTTCAAATGGATGATCCTAGCTCACCACTGGTTCCTATACCCATCTTTTTTCAACCTTCGCAAGATATCAATAACCCCGTGGAAGTTGGTAGCGGCAGCGGGAGACTAAATATGGCGTCAACCAACCCTTATTACGATCTGTTTGAAATGGTGATTAGTAAGGAAAATGGCTCTGGTTTTGACCCTGTAGGAGGCTTCA
>REDE01000104.1 GCA_007693635.1 Flavobacteriales bacterium
ATACCGTAGTACATCATTGCCGGGACAATTCCTCCAGCCATCCATGAACCAGCAAGGGCACCAATGAGTAAAAGTATGATGATGGCCTGACTGGTGGTGGCTACATTCCGCTCTACACCTTCCATCATGCTCTGCCAATGAATACCGCGTTTTATTCCTAAGCCTGCCGCTAATAATCCGCTAAGAATAAGGATCATTTGATTGCCGCCATCCTGACTCTCATCGCCCATGATATAGACGTTGATGCCTAATAAAACAAGGAGAAACAGTAATGGTGTTAAAGCTACTAAAGTATCTTTGTTGCTGTATGTCATCGAATTAATATGTACTTCTTTTGATCACTTGCAGATCTTTTTAATGTTTAAGCAGTTGAATGCAAAGCGATAGGTAACTAATTTTCGCCAATCTTTCGTGATTTACTTGGGCGTGCAAATTACAACATGAAGTCTAGTTTTCGAAAACGATTACGTCGCGAAGGTTTTTTACATCGGTTTGTGAAAAATCGTCCCCTACAGCTATACCGTGATATTTGTAGTGGTGAACTTGCGTGCCACGACTCTTTATCAAATGACTTTTTTCCCAGCCATCCACAAAATATGGCGAACTAAGTAAAAGCAATACGACTAAACTGGCGAGTGAAGCTTTGAGCCATGCAGCAGATCTTCGCTCAATAGCTTCTAAGCCACAGAGAAAAAATAATCCCAGAAAAATGGCGCCCAATAAACTGATATGTAGATTAGTGATTACGGCTCCAGGTAAGGTATTGACCCATTTCACAACCGAGTTTTCCCATACATACATCATTTTTACCGGCCATACAAGCCATTGGTGCAGCGGGAAAACGGCCCCAACGAGCAACAGTGCGATTGAGCTAATCATTATGACCGATAATAGCGGAAGTATCAAGAGATTGGCTAGTAGAAAATACGTGGGAAATTGACCGAAATACGCCAAGCTAAATGGAAGGGTAAATATCTGTGCGGCAATGGATACACTGCTCAATTGCCAAATGTACTCGAGCCACTTTTTGGGAGGTTCCCACCAAGAGGCAATGATGGGTTGGTAGCGGACAATTCCAAAAACCGCAGCATAGCTCAATTGAAAACCCGGCGAAAAGAGCAAATTTGTGTCGAGAATTAAAAGGAAAAACGCGGATGCGCTAAGCGTGTGGTAGATGTTGGTGATTCTACCTGTTTGCTGGGCAATACTGAGCAAACTAAACATGGTTGCAGCCCGCCAAACACTTGGAGATAAGCCCGTAAGAAGTGCGTATAACCAAAGTGCACAAAGTGTTACTAATGCCTGCAAGCGCCAGCCTCTCCCGCCTAAGGTATAT
This sequence comes from Flavobacteriales bacterium, assembly GCA_007693635.1. GTDB lineage: Bacteria > Bacteroidota > Bacteroidia > Flavobacteriales > Schleiferiaceae > CSBr16-58. The sequence continues at coordinate 1,337 of REDE01000104.1, forward strand.
TTGAAAATCAACGAGATCAGCAAGTAAATGATGCCAACATGCAACCCACTTACCGCCAGAATATGCACCACACCCGCGTTGGCGTACTGTTTTCGAAGTTCGGGATCTAAAGTGCTTTTGTCTCCAAGTATAAGGGCCTGCATGACTTGCTGTGAGTGATTGTCAAGGCCCCAACCGGCAATGACTTTTTGAGCACCTTGTAGCACTTGTGTCAAGAATCCCGCTGACGGCAATATTTCGGATTTCAGCAGCTTCCACTCGGTGCTTCTTAAGTACGCTCGGTGAAAAATTCCTTGGGGATAATAGTAGTCGGCAGCTTTAAAAGAAGTCGCGGAGTCGTTGATAATCTTCTGCCATTTCGCATTCACTTCCAATATATCCCCTCGTTGTAATCCGCAGGCAAGATCCGTTTTTTGCAAGTAGATCAATACCCCACCTTGAAGTTTTTGCCCATCAATGTCGCCCAAGACCAAGGCATTTACTCCAATGCTTTTCTCTTTTTCTTTTGGAGTATCGCTTATCCATACCACAATTTTTTGTGGGAGCTCAGTGGGCGCAATTTGATTGTAATTTTTGTGAAGGAAATGCCCGAGAACAAAACAAATCAGTATCCCCAAGACTCCAGCAATTTTGTCGTGGAGTTTCCAAATAAGTAATGAGGCTGAAATGCAGAATAGTGGAATGTATACGAAGGCAAGATTTTGACTAGGGAGATGCTGTGCGGCTAGGATTCCCATGATCCAGCCAATGAGCATTTTCAATAACCATCTTCCTGAGCGATTCATTGTTATCTAGTACATCAAAAATATTTTCCAATTGCGTTTTGTCGAAGTAAAAGTACAAAATTTCTTTGTAAGAATAACCTGATGCGGACATATTTATTGCACCGTCTTGGGATAAACCGACACCATGACCGAATCCGCGACCTTTAAATACGTAAAAATCACCCTCTTCCTGAATTATAAAAAATGTTGAGCGCAGTCCGAAACGGGTGCGAAATTGTGTAAGTTTGATTTTTTTATTCTGAAATTCAAAATGTGATTTGCGATTTTCTTGTTGAAAATTGATGAGCGCCTTGTGCAAATCGCCAGGGTTGTACGACGAACCAATTTGACTAGTAACAAATTTCATAACGTCCGCCTTCGGGATTTTTTTTGTCCAGCTGTAGGAGGTCTGGCCCACACTAAAAGGATCGGGTTTGCTTCGTAAATATGAAATATCCCGTGACCAAACATCACCGGCATTGGCTGTTTGTCCGCCACTGTTCGCATGGAAAAGTCCGAGCAGGATATCACCATCTTCATCGACCAATATGGTATCTTTGGTGGCTAGGGCCGCGAACTTAATTTCTGTGGCGTTTTGTAGGTATGCGCGACTATGGTAGACTTGAGAGCTGACGTCATCTCTAAGATTGTACCGATGTCGAATGTGTTTTCTCAGATTTTTTATGGCGAAAGTCCGGGCTAGAACGGCCTGTGCTTTAAAGTATTCCAGTTGATTAAAGCGTCCGCCCTCGGATTCCACCACTCCCGCGACATACTTTTCTATGGCGACTTGATTGACGGTAGTTAGTTCCTTTTTTCCGTCGTTGTCAATAACAAAAAAATGCAATTTGTCCTGATACCATCGGTCGCGACCTGTGCCTTGAATAATAAAACTCGGATCGGGATTCTGAGGATGGGGAACCAACCAAATTTCCTGGAAGGTATGGGTACCCAGGCCTTTCATATTGATTTCGACTTTCGTTCCCACTCTTCGAATGTAAAAAATACGTACGGGATCATCTTCGTGAATATCCCAAATGGTGTCTATAAAGTTTCCGCTGGGGTCTGCCGCTACAAGACTGTAGAGGCCTTCTTTGACACTTACGGTAATTTTTTCCGGCGCATCATAGAGTCTGATACGCAGTTCTATGTTACTACCCTTGGCTGCGAAAGTCAATGATAGTCCAGCGAAAATGAAAAAAATCATCAAATGCCTCATGCGTCTACATCGGGGTTTAGTAATTTCAGAATCGCATCAGCAGCACGATGGGAAGCTCCACCGCGACCAAGTTTTTCTCGAATTTCAAGATAGGATTTTCTTTGTTCATCACCAGCTTCGCCGTGCATAAGGTCGAGCAAATGTTGTTTCAACCCTTCCGGACTAAGCGCATTTTGAATCATTTCGGGGACAACCTCCCTATTCGCAATTAGATTTACGAGTGAAATGAATGGAACTTTGATGAAGAATTTTGCCAGTTGGTATGAGCTCCAGCTGGTATGATAGCAAACGATTTGCGGAATTCCCACCAATGCCGTTTCCAGTGTGGCTGTCCCGCTCGTGACCAGCGCGGCGTTTGAATTTTGCAAAATGCTTTTCACCCCATCTTTTCGGATATGTACGTTGGTTAAATCCCCGATGAGTGTTTGGTAAAGCGCTGTGTTTTGTGATGGCGCTGCAGCAATGTTGAATTGGTAGTCCGGCATTTGAGCGGCGGTGGCCAACATTATGGGTAAAATGTTCGAGATTTCTTGTTTACGACTACCGGGAATAAGTGCGATTTGTTTGTTTTCCTCAGCGGGTAAGTCTTCCAGCCACTCAACATGGTCGAGTAGGGGATGGCCAACAAATTCGACATCCATTCCTCGATTTTTAAAAAAATCCTTTTCAAATGGTAGAATGCAAAGCAAAGCATCTACCGTTTTTTTGAGTTTTTCTACTCGGTGAGCTTTCCATGCCCAGACTTGTGGCGCGATGTAATAGACGACCTTAATGTTGTTCTTTTTCGCAAATTCCGCCATTCGCATGTTGAATCCGGGATAGTCAATCAGCACCAGCACATCGGGTTTAAATTCCAAAAGGTCTTTTTTCGCTTTCTTCATAAGTCCTAAAATAAAGCGAATATTGCGAATGACCTCGATAAATCCCATGAAGGCCATTTCTCGATAGTGTGTGACAATTTCAGCACCAGCTTGCTCCATGTTTTCACCTCCCCAGGCTCGGAATACCGCCTGCGGATCACGCTCTTTAATGGCATTGATAAGTCTGCCCCCATGTAGATCTCCCGAGGCTTCTCCGGAAATTAAATAATACCGATGCGGCATCAAAATAGGTATTTGTAAATGAAAATCAGCGCGAAAACGACCACGGTGCCGTACAGTATTCCGCGAGCAATAAGTTCTTTATCAAACTTTAAGGCAAGAAAAAAAAGACCTGCATTGAGGATGACACTTGCGGAGAGTAGGCGCACGTTAAGGACTTTTACCAGTTCCTTAATAGCGCCTTCTTGCTGGATATTATAGCCATGTGTTTTGGAAAAGATATACAGGGTTATTACCGGTAAAATCATAGCGATAATAAACGTGAAAACAAAAGGAGCGCTGTACCAAATGGGGCGACCATCAGGTGTTCTTGGATCGTGCATGAAACAACAATAATTTAATATCCGACAAGTTTGAAATCGACCCCAAAAATATACCTTAGCGATGAATTACATACCAAAGTCCCATTCATTCATTGCGGGTAGATAACTTCCAGCTGTCAGGTCGATGCCCACAGGTACTATGCTGATGTAATTATTTGCCAGCGCCCATTCGTCGGTGTCTTCACCGTAGTCGTAATTGACGAATGTCCCGGTAAGCCAGTAGTATTTTCTTCCGCGAGGGTCTTTTCGGACATCGATTTCTTCTTCCCAGTTTGCCCGAGCTTGACGACAAACTTTGATTCCTCGGTATTTTTCCGGTGAAGCTTTGGGGATATTGACATTTAAACACACGCCATCGGGAAGTCCTTTTTCTAAGACCATCTCGCAGATTTTTTTAATATGATCTCTGGCGGGCTTGAAATCGGCCTCCCAAGAATAATCGAGTAGTGAGAAACCTATGGAAGGGATTCCTTCGAGCGCACCTTCAACCGCTGCCGACATAGTGCCCGAGTAGATGACGTTGATGGAGGAATTACTTCCGTGATTAATCCCAGAGATAATCATATCGGGTTTGCGGTCGAGAATGGCGTTGATGGCTAATTTGACACAATCCACAGGAGTACCGCTACAACTGTATTCTTGCTGGGGCGCATTTTCTTCGATGATGATCGGGTCGCAGCGTAGGGTGCTGTTTATGGTAATGGCGTGGCCCATTCCGGATTGTGGACTATCGGGCGCAACTACCGCAACATCCCCAAGTTCGTTGGCAATCGAGATTAAATTTCGAATTCCTGGTGCGGTTATTCCGTCGTCGTTACACACCAATATAAAAGGTCGTTTTTTTTCCATCGTAATGTTTATTTCAAGTATTCAGTTGCCTTCAACTCCATGACAAAAAAGTGTAACCACTCTTTTGAACTGTCAATTTTTGCATCGCACAAAGCTACGACTGACACTTCGCCTTGCAAATTTCTTCGGTATACAAATTGTTAAATCGTGGTCAAGATGCTATGATTGTATCGGCGTACTGCATTTTACCAATATCTTTGTACCCTCTAAAAAATCACACTATGTTTTTAATTCTGATTGCTTTTATGATCATCGGCTTTCTGGTGCAAAGCCGCCTGAAATCCAAGTTTGCTAAGTACAGCAATATTCCTTTGGCCACCGGATTAAGCGGTCGCGAAGTCGCCCTGCGCATGCTTCACGACAACGGAATTCATGATGTTGAGGTTATGTCGGTTCCGGGTAAACTTACCGATCATTACGATCCTACGAAAAAGACGGTGAATTTGAGTCCGGAAGTTTACAACGGGCGATCTGTAGCCGCTGCGGCAGTTGCTGCGCACGAAGTTGGCCACGCCATTCAGCACGCTACCGCCTACAGTTGGTTGGAGTTTCGTTCGAAAATGGTTCCCGCAGTTAGCTTCAGTTCCCGCATGATGAGCTTTGTGTTCATTTTCATGTTTATTGGAGCGGGAGTTATAAATATGTTTCCATTTACAACGGTCATCTGGACGATAGTGATTCTGCAGGGGATCATCACGCTCTTTACTTTGGTGACGCTGCCCGTAGAATACGATGCGTCTGACCGTGCACTGGCGTATTTAAGCACCAGTGGAATCACGGGATCACTCGAACATGGTCAAGCAAAAGATGCACTTACTTGGGCGGCAAACACCTACTTAGTAGCAGCATTGGCTTCGCTAACGCAACTGGCCTACTGGGTAATGTTGCTTTTGGCCAATAGAGATTAATACCGCAACTTATTTTTTTGCAATGGGTGACAGTTCATTTCTGTCACCCATTTTTTTTGCGTAGGTTTGCCAAGCTATATCACTCCATCTAACATGCAAAAAATAAAAGCACTTATACCCAACGCTTTTACGTTGGCCAATTTATTCTTCGGAATCTTGGGTATCTTTCACGCCTTCGACCGCAATTGGGACGGGGTGATTATGATGCTTTCTTTTTCGTTGATTATGGACGTATTCGACGGATTAGCGGCGCGCGTATTAGGGGTTGCTGGCGACTTGGGAAAGCAACTCGATTCACTGGCCGATGTGGTTAGTTTTGGCGTATTGCCTTCGATCGTGCTGTTTTTTCTCGTGCGTGAGCAGTGCGAACCTTTGAGTATTTACCAGCAGTTTTTCCCCCTCGCTTGCTTGATTTTGGCTATGGCCACAGCGTACAGATTGGGGAAATTTAATATTGACACCCGACAGAGTGATTACTTTTTCGGACTCCCCAGTCCGGCTCAGGCAATAGCTTCTGTTGGTTTGGCTTTTTGGGCAAACGAAATTAGCACCTTCTTTCGCGACCTTGGGATTAATCCGGCGGCTTTCTATTTGTCGTTTGTTGCGATTATGAGCATAGCCATGCTTTCGGAACTCCGCTTACCCGCCTTTAAAAGTTGGAAATATCCTTCGGCACGCCCGGTATTGGGATTGACAATAATCCTAGGATTGGCCTTGTTTATTTATTTTTACGTAGAAAGTGGGAATAATTTTCGCGAAGGCCTAAAATCTCTTAGTCCTGCTTTACTTTTGTACCTGCTTTTCGGAGCACTTATTTTTCGACCCAAAACACCTGTTCAAACAGCTTAAAAAAAATCTTATGCAGTTCAGAGCCGACATCGTTATCATGCCACACCGCGCACTTCTCGATCCTCAAGGAAAAGCCGTAACATCTAGTATGTCAAACATCGGACTTCCCGAAATTGAAAACGTACGCGTAGGAAAGCATATTCAATTGGATGTAACTGCTGATTCTCTTGAAGTCGCCGAGGCGAAAGTAAAAGAGGCTTGCGATAAATTACTCGCTAATCCCATCATGGAGGTTTACGAATTTAGCTTGGCTGAATTGCAAACTGCCTAGGTGAATTTCCTAGCACATCTTCAATTGGCGGCTCCTGAGTCGGAAATGATGATGGGTGGATTTATCGCCGACGGAACCAAGACCAATCAACTTTCCGAATTACCAGCGGGTTGGGCTAGGGGCGTGCATCTCCATTGGGAGATCGACCGCTTTACCGATGCTCATCCTAAGATAGCTGATGCTATAGGCATTTTTCGTGAGCAACAGCAAAAATACGCTGGTGTGGTGGTCGACATCGTAATGGATCACTTTTTGGCGGCTAATTGGTCGCGATTTTCTACAAAGGAACTTGCTTTTTTCGCCAAAGAATTCTACGATTTGGCCAATGCGAACAACCGGTTTTTACAGAAGAAACATCAGCGGCTACTGCATTATATGCAACGCGACAATTGGCTGGTGGGATACGGCGAATTATCTGGCTTACAACAAGCAATGAGCGGCATATCTCAGCGTGCAGCTTTTAACAACAATATGCATTTGGCCGTTGATACTGTTCGTAT
>REDE01000128.1 GCA_007693635.1 Flavobacteriales bacterium
ATGAAGAACGCAAGGTAATGCAGGAGGGGAAATGGCGAAGATGTAGTTCGCCGGATGCTTAGGTTTTCAAGCCAAACCAAAGCCGCAAACCCCAAAAGAATACAACAAAAAACGCAAGATACCTGACAGTGGCGTTAGAATAACAACGCTCAGTCAGGAGAACAAGTAGTATTGATTCACAAAACCACTAATCGTTTTTTGAGAAATTCAACATTATCTATAAGCTGCTTATTTTTAATGTATACCCCAATATTAGGACAGTTTGTTTTGGCTTTGCAGGGGTGGTGCAGTGGTGAATACAAGATTAAGCCCACGACTATAAAATCGCGAGCTACCCCATTCACCATGACACTTTCTTTCAAAAATAATTACACACCACTTTCACCAATCCTATCGCGGAGAAAAATCAATCATCATACTTGCTGTTCCAGAGCATCGAACTAAAATTCTTCATCCGGGAAAAACCGTATAAAGAAGTCAGTCCACACAAAGCAATAAGTACATAAAAGAAAAATATAACGCGGATAGGCAAAGAGGACGAATCGTGTGGCCCCATTACCACGGAAGATGGAATCAATGCTGCGAATAGAAAAGCGACCAATGCAATCGATCTAAACAAGGTTGTAAAAGTCCGGAACGGATACATCAACAATCCTCGCAAGGGATGCAAATCTCTGCCCCACTTATGCACCAGATAGTAATGACCATTGCCCAGGGACAAAAACAATAATGGGTCTTTGTCTTTGTATTTTAATTTGAACAAACCCGCAGGAGCAACGATTTTGAAGTGTTCCAGAGAAACCCCTTCGTTTCGTTGTATCCGCTTAATTTCCGTAATCGCCTCGTAAGGAATATCGCCTTTAAAAAGGGCGGCATCCAAGAAACGCAAGCGATACTTCACACAAATTGCCCGGATATCATTTTCGTGAAAAATCCTATTCGGATCGAGTTGACGCGGTAAAACCAAAGCCTCGTCAGATGAGGAATCCTCCGATGACCGAATCGTATTCAAAATATGTTCATCGGTGGCGTCATCCTCTTCTAAAACACGGCGGAAAGCACGAATCAACTCTTCCTCTTCATTATGCCTGCTACGTTCATGCAGCAAAGCTTTCTCCAAATTCAGTCCCATGAGCTGCTATTTTTTGTCAAAATTATAAAATACTAACACGCCATGCAACGTTTTGGTTCACAAATTTTACTGTAGATTAGGTAATTGTATTCGCGTTGGCAATTACCGGAGCAAGTATTTTCTACATCAAATATCAAAACCCTAACAAATAAAGGTTTTAGAAAATAACTTTAGCAATGATTTTTAAAACAATGGTAAAACAAAATTCCGTCATCAAAAGGAAAAAATCAAACCATTGCGGATATCAAAGATAAATGGTGTGATGGGAATGATGGGCTTATCCTCGTAATTGAATTCAAAACTGGTGTTAAAACTAATTCGGTTGGTGATTTTTGACAAAAGATTACCCGAGAAAAATATTCGGTGCCGAGCATCATTAATACCGGGATCGTAACCTACCTGATAATAAACCAAAGCGTTCAAATCAATATTTTCGGAAAGCTTCCAACGCAAAGAGGTGTAAAGATTTATTTTTAAAAAATCCACATCAACCAACTCTTCGGTGTAGGGATGTGTCCAAAACTCCCTTTCGTACATTGGCCCCACACCCAAATCCCAGCTAAACGACGAATCGCGGATAAGTCGAAAACGCGCATTAACTCCCCCTACAAGTCGGGGATTTAGTTGGCGGAAATTATCGTAAGAATGCTGCACAAAGATTTCCGCACTGCGTTGATTTGCCCTCCAGAGATGCACACGCAGGTGATTAAATCCGGTATTGAGCCAAGGAGACTCATTGATCCGAAGGTAATTCAATTGGTGAATAAAAATGTAGGCGTGTTCGTTTTGTTTCCTCAAAAAATGAACGACATTATTAACGCCAAATAAATTAACAGGATTTTCCTCGTCGGCGCTACGAGTAAAAATCGACATTCCCAAATTGACATTCAGCGCAGAATAATTTCCGGTATCGCGCTCCACACGATGTTTTTCCATATTTAAAATTTGCGGATAAACATTTTCGTGAATGAGTAAAACCAAAAAAATCAAAATGTACTTTTGCACGATGGGAAGAATTTTAGCCATTGATTACGGGACCAAACGCTGTGGAATCGCCGAAACCGATCCATTACAAATAATAGCGAGTCCACTTACTACGGTTGAGCCGGCAAAGATACTAGATTTTTTGCAGGATTACTGTTCGAGGGAGAAAGTAGAATCTATCGTAATTGGTGAAGCACTGCGATCTGACGGAACACACAACCCGGTAGAGAATGATATTCAAAGCTTTATTAAAAAACTTCAATCGCAACTTCCGCAGCTCAAAATTTATCGTCAAGACGAGCGATTTAGCTCAAAGAATGCGCTAGAAAGTATGATTGCCGCCGGGACTAAAAAAAAAGATAGACGCAATAAAGCCAACATCGACGCAGTAAGCGCCGCAATCATATTGCAAGAATTTCTTCAACGCAATTAAAAGATTGCTTAAATACTCAACTTTGATTTGAGTCAACCAACCTATTGTTGCTACATTTGCATAAAATATTCAAACTATGATTTTGCCCATCGTTGCTTATGGCGACCCGGTTCTAAAAAAGAAAGCAGTTGACATTTCAGCCGATTATCCAGAGTTAAAAGATCTCATTAGCAGCATGTTTGAAACCATGTACGCGGCGAATGGCGTGGGCTTAGCAGCTCCTCAAATTGGCAAATCCATACGACTATTTATAATCGACGCTGCGCCTTTTGCAGAAGAAGAGGATGAGGAGTACGAGCTTCTCAAAGACTTTAAAAAGGTGTTCATCAACGCTGAAATCATCGATGAAACTGGAGAGGAATGGGGTTTTAACGAAGGATGTTTAAGTATACCTGACATCCGCGAAGACGTATTTCGCAACGAGGAAATAACCGTTCGCTACTTGGATGAAAATTTTCAGGAAAAAACGGAGACCTTTGACGGATTGCGTGCGCGAATTATTCAACACGAATACGACCATATCGACGGAATCCTTTTCACCGACTATTTATCTCCTCTGCGAAAAAGAATGCTCAAATCAAGGCTAAACCAAATTTCCAAAGGAAAAATTTCGGTAAATTACCGAATGCGCTTCCCTCAATAATTCTAAGTAGGTTAAAACTGATGTTGACTATGATTGCCCGATTAATTACACCGTTTTGTCTTTTGTTTATCGCTTGCTCAAGTCCAGACCCGGCAATGGAAGCAAACAAAGAATTACAAGAGCTCGAAAAAGAAGCTTTTTCAACCCCGTTGCTGGACGTTGAACTTGGGGAAAAACTATTAAAGGCTTACAAAAAAAACTTAGAGCTTAAACTCGACGCCCAAACTTTATTCAAAGCAGGCGAGGTAGCTTATAATATGCCCGATAAGGAAGATTTGGCGATGGAATATTTTCAACGCTTGTTTATAAAATTTTCCAACGACCCTAAAGCTCCCCACGCGCTATTTTATCAAGGACTTATCTACGAAAATCGCTGGAACGACAAAGAACAAGCTGCGAATATCTGGGAAAGATTCCTAGTGAGATATCCAGGACACGAACTAGCAAATGATGCTGCAGATCTTTTAACCCTCGCTCGCGACACCTCAGACGACCTAAAGCTGGTTGAGAAGTGGCTGCGAGAGGCCGAAGATCAAAAGAAATAATTTTATAAAACTGAACCTATGAAACTAAGAGAAATTTTGCACGTGAGTGGCAAACCCGGACTATTCGAACTGAAAGCCAGTGGAAAAAACAATGTAATTGCCAGCTCACTTCTAGACGGAAAAAGCACTTCGATTTCGTCGCGTCAACCTGTAATGTCGTTGGGAGATGTCGCCATTTATACCCTAGAAGAGGAAGTGCCACTTTTGGAAATCTTCGAGCGTATGTATACGCGTGAAGGTGGTCCACAAGGGGTGAGTCACAAAGATTCAAGAGAAAAAATCGAAACCTACTTTGGCGAAATCCTGCCAAATTACGACACCGAAAGAGTCTATTTTAGCGACATGAAAAAGGTTATTCAATGGTACAATTTACTGTTGGAAAAGGAAATTTTAAATGCCGATTTTTTCGCCGCTGAAAAAGAGGAACGCGCTCAGGCCGAAAAAGCCATGTCGGAAACGGAAGAACAAGCCTAAGCTGATGAACTCGCGCGAAGACATCCTCAAAGCTTTCGATAGACTGCTCAGCATCATGGATACCCTGAGGGCGGAATGCCCTTGGGATAAGAAGCAGAGCATGGAAAGTCTTCGCCACCTAACCATCGAGGAAACCTATGAGCTCGCCGACGCAATCCTCGAAAACGATCTCCCGGAGATTAAAAAAGAACTGGGCGACCTTAGCTTACATATGGTCTTCTATGCGAAAATAGCTTCCGAATCCCAGGTATTTGACATGGGTGATGTGCTCAATAGCGTTTGTGACAAACTCATTGAGCGACACCCACATATATACGGGGATGTGAAAGCCGAATCGGAGGCCGAAGTCAAAGCGAATTGGGAAAAAATCAAACTCGGGAACAAGCAAAATCGCTCGGTACTCGACGGCGTCCCCAAGTCATTACCCGCAGTCGTAAAAGCCTTTCGTATGCAAGAAAAAGCCAAGGGCGTAGGCTTTGATTGGGAAAAGGCCGACTTAGCTTGGGAAAAAGTCCGAGAAGAAATGGCGGAATTCGAAGAAGAACAAGTCAACGGAAACTCCAACAGTAGGGAGGATGAATTTGGTGATTTAATGTTTTCCCTGATTAATTACGCGCGTTTGGCTGGCATCAATCCCGAAAACGCTCTAGAAAGAACCAATAAGAAGTTCATATCACGTTTCCAGTCGATGGAAAAACAAGCTGCCGAAAACGGCAAAAACCTCTATGACCTTAATCTCGAAGAAATGGAAAACCTTTGGCAAAATGCTAAATCCTAAACAATCGAGGTTCCCCTAAATCCACTGCGTATGCATCTTTATTCATTAATGATCACCCTCGACGACGAAGCCAACGATGTAATTCGACAGATTGCAATATCGGGAGAAAAAACCTTGCTTGAACTTCACGATAAGATTGTGGAAGCCTTTGAACTTCCAAAAGACGAATTGGCCTCATTTTACTATGTGGAAGGGAATTGGGAAATGGCTGAAGAAATTACGCTCGAAAAATTCGACGAAAAATCCCCTTTTAAAGCTATGGGCGAATGCAGCGTAGACGAACTCTTTGGCGAAAACGAACGACTTGTGTACGTCAATGACTTCCTTAAACTATGGACATTTTTCATTGAACGCGTAAAAACAGCCCAAGATACCCGCACAGAGGGCGTGCTTTTATCAATAGGAAAACTACCAGAAAAAGCCCCGGACAAGGAATTTGAAATTGATATAATGGACGACTTCATCGATGAATGGAATGAAGAAGACCAAGATTTTAGCAATGATGAAGATAATTGGTAATTAATCTTTCTCTTCAATCTCGACTGGTCTTTCCTCAAATTGAGTTTCTTCCAGCACAGTACCCTCTTCCGGTAAATTAATATCTTTCCAAGTATATTCGATGTCCCAATTGGCCTTTATTTGTACCTCTTGAGGATTTACCACAAATACCTCCGGCTGAACATTCATCAAGACATTCCCTGGATCCCAGATACCATTGGCGTTGCGGTCTACCAAAAGTTCCATTTTATACGCGCCAGGAACGGCAAAAGGAATTACAATTTCGGTGGTATCTGTAATCAAAGCTCGATGTATAATTTCCTTCTCTTTTTTCAGATAAAAAATCAGGGAGTCATTACTCGGAGGTTGAATGCTTAGAATGAGTTTTCCGTATTCATCTTTCGGCAAGACTTCAAAGTTCATCACAAGGGTATCTTTATTGGTCGTTCCGTCGATATATTCTACCGTTTCGGGTAAAAACCGGAGTTCATATTTCCCCTCGTTAGGACGTTTAAAGAATAAATCCAAAAAGACAGCAGAAGATACGGAAGTCGAATCAACAGGGATTTTCACACTATCGGCTACGATATGAATTCGCGACTCATCAACATTGCGAATAGGCATTGATGCACGTAACTGAAAATTTGAATTCGGGTGCCATATTGCTCCCACAAGACTTTTAAGCTTGGCATCAAATTTCTGATTAGGTCTAGGTTTAAATTTAAGCGTATCTTGTTTCTCTCCGAGTGTAACAATCATCTTGAGGCTGTCAATAGGCTCCGAAAACCACACAAAAGCGGTATCTCTTTCAGTAGAAAAAACCGTTTGTCCAAGACGATTTTGTGGATAAATCAAGCGATAAAACAAAGAATCCAGTGGCGAATTAAATACGAAGCGGATGGCCTGAGGGTGGACCATTCGCTGATCCAATCGACGAACTGAAGGACGCGGCGCGTAGGAAGCCAAGGCAAACATATCCTCCTCGTCGAGCGGATTAACGGGAAGAGACAAGAACGCAGCTTCTTCTAAGTCGGCATCATATTTAAAATTCCCATTCTCGTCGTCGAATGCCAAAAGTCGGTACTTTCCCGGTTTGAGATAACGAAACAAAAAAGCACCTGTCTTATCCGAATAGGTATAGTAAAACGGCTTTTGTGTTAACAGCGCAGAATCTCCAATTGCGCCGCCCCACGGATAAAGACCCACAATCCAATCCCCCTGGGGATCTCCGGTTAACACATCCCGGATCTTTCCGCTCAGCGTGAGAGAATCAATATAATCGCCTGTGGAGAAGACATAGATGAATTTTCTTTGAATGTTTCCCTCATTAAGATCCTTTAAGCCATCGCCAAATTGAAATAAATAGGTCGTATTTTCAAATAGGGTATCCGTCCACTCAACATCCACCACGCGTCCTCTAACCCCTGCTTTGATTTTATTCTTTAGTGGAGGAGAAACCTGAACATCATTGGAAAGATTTCCCTGTTGCAAAAATTCATCGAAAAAAAGCGTAAATCCTGATGCTGTAAAGTTGGTAGATTCATTACTAGGCACAGCAGTAACCACCTTAGGTGCTATGGTATCTCTGGGACCACCTTCTACCACACCTACATTGGCACAACTTGTCCACATGCTAGCTGCAAGGGCAACAAGGAACAATCCCAAAAAGAAACGGAAACTATATTTTTTCCCCACCATAATAACGTTTAGAAAACCTAGCGCAAAGGTGGTGCGGAAAAATGTATGCTGCAAACTAGCTGTACTAAATCATTAGCGTCGCTCCCAAAGTCTCGAAAGCGAGATTCCACCTTCGATTTCGATTTTCAGAATGTAACGACCAGAAGCGATACCCTCTGGAACCAGCAGCTGATTTCCTACCGGAGCGGCTCGGTGTACAATTCTTCCCAAAACATCAACTATTTCTACGTACTCAATTCGTGATTGTGTTTGGAAACGGATTTCCGCATTGCCGGGATTGGGGTAAACATTCATGTCCTCAACACGATAAGAACTTAAGGAAAAATTTTCTACCAACAAAGAATCAGCCGCCCCGCAGTTGGTTTGACTAAGAGCCTCCGCCACGTACATGCCATTTTGATTGATAAATACCCAAGAAGAATCTGCCCCTGGTATCAAATTACCGTTAACAAACCACCTGTAGGCTACCGCGTCAGGAGATGAAGCCTCTACTCTATCCCATACCTGAGTAACCGTAGGCGCGGTAACACTAACACCCGGCTCGATGGTAACGTTGGCTTGGGTTGAATTATTTTGACTGTCAAAAACCGTAACAGTGTAACTTCCGGGACAAAGATTGATGTCGGAGCCTCCGGTAATGGTAAAATTAAACGGCGGACCTTCGCCTCCTGTTGCCGAAGGTGTGATTGTACCATCACATGCTCCCGGACATGATTCAGGCGTTACTACAACGGTTAAATTTAAAGGGGGAGCGGGTACATCTTCCGGGAATGTGACATTTGACAAAGAAACTTGATTGTTCCCATTATTTCCGTTACCCGAATTAAATGCTACGTAAAACGTAACATCGCCAGTACCTGCAGCCGGTGCCACCCAATCAACGGTCCACACTCTCGAATTATTAGTCCCTTGGTTACCAGCTGTAGTATGCGTTACAGCATTACCACCATTTACCACTTGAGTTGCGCCACCAGTAGAAACAAACGTCCCAACCTTATTATCGGAGGCATCTTCCGCAGTAACTTGAAATCCAAAGGTATTGTTTGTAGGGTGTGAGATGCTCAACGTAAGCGTATAGGTGTTGCCGGCAACGTATCCACTTGCAGGAATATTACTTGTGATTGCATTGGTTATTGGAGACGGTGAACCGCCATGACAACTAGAACAATTTAAGCCATTATCGCCAGGAGAGCCACTATAAGGGCCTGTTCTGCCGAAAGAGTAGGCGCCATTAATTAATACGATTGCCACCAAGCAAGACAAAAATCCAATGAGTGTGTAGTATTTTTTCATAATTTCAAAATTTCAATAGTGTTTCCGGACGTGCAAACAAGGATATTAAATGATCCTTGCTTATAATTTATCCACTGATGTTACACCCGATTTTGACCGACTCATCATGTAAAATCGATTTATTTTGACAAACTCTGAATAAGTCAGTCCGGGAATGATAACGTATTAAAAACCCGCAAACAGTAAAATTGTTTTTATCAACTATCAAAAACATGATGCACTGGTTGTACAAAAACTGAAACCTTTCCAGGAACCAAATTCCTCAACCTTACCCAGTCTTTCTCAGTCGTCAATATGGCTTGATTCCCTTCTAGGGATTTCAGGATATTGTTGATATCAGCGGGCGAGAAGTTTTTATGATCGGGGAAAGCTAAATGCTCAAACGATATATTTTCCTGAAGCAGGTAGTCTGTCAATGGGAAAAAATTAGCAATCCCGGTAACCAGTAAAAAATTGTTGTAATTTTTAAGCTGAGAATCACCTTGAACACACAAAATTTCTCCGTATTCCAGGCGCGCGAAACTCACATCTGCGTTTGTATACTTTGCGCATTCATTTAGCATTTCATTTTTCAAAGATTCGGGAAAATGCTGTGGACATTTGGTAATTACAACATGATTCGCGCGCGATGCGCCATTCCTGAATTCACGTAATCGACCAACCGGCAAGAGGTAGTCAGAGAAAAAGGGTTTGTCAAAGGTTGTCAGCAGAAAATACTCATTTGCATGAACAGCTCTATGCTGAAATGCGTCATCGAGAATGACTTTGGTCAAATGTGGGTGATCGGTTTTAAGAATTTCGAGTCCCTTCATCCGATCTTCACACACGGCAAAAACCACACGGGAGTCGGTTAAATTCCGCATCATCAAAGGTTCATCACCAACGTCAAGGTGGGAGTCTGAGGATTTCACGTACCGAAACCCGGTAGAAGATCGACCATACCCCCGAGAAAGGACGGCAATAATTGGTTTTTGATTATTTTCAACTTGAGGAAAATCGGCAAGTTCCCGTTTCAGCAAATGCAACACAAAAGGCGTTTTTCCGGTACCCCCCGTACTTAAGTTGCCCACCACAATGCAATAAAGCGGAGGCACGCACCTCCGCTTTATCCATAAGTAATCAAAATACAAATTGCGAATCCAAACGATCACGGCATAAATCAAAAGAAAAGGAAAAAGTAGCCAGCGAATCAATTTAAATGATGGAACCAAAGCAAATGTACTTATCGAGTGATGATGTTATCGAATAAGAAGTCGGTTATTTCTCCAACAACCTCATTAAAAAGGGGCATTGGCACTCCAGAAGAATTAACCCATGGACGATGACCTGCTCCATCAATACTACTCAAGCGATGTTCAAGCTGAACGGAGGCTGCGCGATTGGCTAAACTACCTGCACCACATAAATTCAAACGGTTTGTTGTAGGTGGGAACGATTCGAAAACACGACCACATGTGTAGGGGAAGTTATCGTCGAGGGTTCCCTGGGCGGAGAAAAGTACTGGGCCTCCAAATTCAACAAACGAAAGTGAATTTATACCGCCAGCCAAGTTAATGCATCCATGGACTTTATTGCTAAAAGTAATGTTACCTCGCAGACCGTGGAGACCGCCTTCAGCGAGTAAAATTTGCGCTATGTGCAAAGGCAGCGCTTGTTGATTGTTCATATACGCCGTATGCAGAGCAATGGTTGAACCAGCACCACTTCCTGCCACTACAATACGTGATGTATCAATACCATAAGTATTATTATCCGCAAATGATTTACGCATAAAACGCACCGCAGCTTTCATATCGTGAGTACCACGAACGATGACTTCCAACATTTGAATAGAGTCGTTTAAAACCTGTATTCCCGAACCCAATCGGTAGTCGATATTAACCGTCACATAACCTCGCTTAGCGAAATCTTCACAAAAGCGTTGTGCCTCTTGTGAAGACTTTGAACCGTCAAAAAAAGATCCCGCATGAGCGAAGATAATTACCGGTCGCGAGCGATTTTCATCACCTGACGGACGATAAATATCCATCGACAAGTCATTGTTATCAGTAAAATTCACTGAAGTCTTGGTGGTAGAAGTAAATACCGGCTCCTTGTATCGAACGGGATTATCAGGCGTCGGTGTAGGCGTTGTCTTTGCATCATCGTCTTTTGAACATCCTATAAAGGTGCTTATCAGCATCAATGAGGCCATTGCAGACAAAATATACTTGCGATTTAACATGGTAATGTAGTTTAAGATTGTATTGAATGATCATTACAAATATGCGTCCAAATATAAGCATTATCAAATTAGTTTTGAAAATATGTTTTGCTTGACGCTAAGATTTGCAATAGGCCGAGAGATGGCTTACTTTTGCTGACTAAGAAAAACGAATTTTTTATGCTGAATGTACGATTGGATGAACTGACTCCGCAGGAGAGACAAGCTTATTTACAAGCGGCTATTGGTCCGCGACCTATAGCTTTTGCCAGCACCGTAGACCGAAACGGCAATCCGAATTTAAGCCCCTTTAGCTTTTTCAATGTTTTTAGCAGCAATCCTCCTATTTTGATTTTTTCTCCAGCACGGAGAGTGAGGGACAATACAACCAAGGACACCTTGCGAAATGTAGAAGAAACCCGAGAGGTTGTTATCAATGTTGTAAATTACAATCTCGTTCAACAAGCGTCCTTGTCGAGCACGGAATACGAAACCGGGGTCAACGAATTCATCAAGGCCGGGCTTAGTATGGAAGCCTCCATCGACGTTGCTCCGCCTAGAGTAAAAGAGTCGCCCGTGCAAATGGAATGTAAGGTTACAGACATTGTATCTTTAGGAAATGAAGGAGGTGCCGGGAATTTGGTAATCTGCGAAATTCTCCGCATGCATATTAATCCTGACATCATAAATGCTGATGGGCAAATCGATCAACACAAAATTGACTTAGTAGCGCGCCTAGGCGGGAATTGGTACTCAAGAGCATCCGGCGATTCACTTTTTCAGGTCGAAAAACCACTTAGAACCAAAGGAATTGGTGTGGATGCTATACCACCGAGAATACGTAATTCATACGTATTTGACGGCAATGACTTGGGCATGCTTGGCAATGTAGAAGCCTTACCGAGCGAAAATGAAATTCGCGAAGTTCTGAATCACCCGAAGGTTGTTGCCATTTTTAACCAATCAGCAGATGGCCTCGAAGCTCGAGAATCCTTACACCACTACGCCAAAGAACTCCTCAACAAAGGCAAAGTAAACAAGGCCTGGAAAGTACTTTTGTGCGACAACATTCAAAAATAATTTTTGAAATACTTTTCTTACTATTATATTTGCATCCAATAAAATTTAGTCATCATGGAAATCACTGGAAGAATTAAGGAAATCTTTCCTGAAAAACAAATTAGCGCTAGTTTTAGAAAACGAGAAGCGGTTATCACTACACTTGAGCAATACCCTCAGCACATTTTAATTGAGTTCGTACAAGACAAGGGCGATTTACTCAATACGGTAAATGTTGGTCAAGAAGTAAAAGTGTCTATCGACATTCGCGGTAGAGAATGGACAGCGCCAGACGGTCAAGTTAAGTATTTCAATTCCATTCACGGATGGAGAATCGAGCAAAATTCTCCAAGTCAAGAAAATCAAGCCTCGGCAAATACGGCTCCGGCGCCTCCAACGAATCTACCGCCTTTAGACGCCCTTCCTAAAGACAACTCCGACGAAGACGACTTACCGTTCTAAGCGACAATGAGCTGGTCGCAACGCATAGAATCTTGGTTTAGATTCTTTCTTCCCGGTCCTTTTGGACTAGCTGTTGCCCTGACGTTCATTGCTGTCGCAGCTTCCGTTTTACACGGAAACTCAATTGAAAGTATCAGTGAAGACTGGCAGAGTGGATTTTGGGATCCGCCTCTGCTAGTCTTTACTGTTCAAATGGCGTTAATCCTGCTATTGGGATATAGCGTTGCCGTAAGTCCGCCTGCCAATCGGTTTATTGAAAGAAGCCTGAGGCATATTCATGGTCAAAGAGGCGCTCTCATTCTGCTGACAACATCCAGTATGATTTTATGCTGGATTAATTGGGGACTCGGGTTGGTTATGGGGGCTATTATGGCGAGAAAGATTGCCGAAAATCTGCAAAACCGCAACCTAAATTACAACTATCCGTTACTTGGAGCCGCGGGATATTCTGGAATGATGACGTGGCACTCTGGCCTTTCCGGATCTGCACCACTCAAGGCCGCTGAACCTAATCACCTACGTGAGTTATCGGGAATTACTGAATTACCTGAGGTTCTTAGCATCCAATCGACCGTATTAAGCACTACGAATATCGGTTCATTCCTTATGCTTCTTGTGTTAATTCCTTTAGCACTTCTTATCTTTTCGAAGAAAAACAACAACGAAATACAAATCGCTGCCTTTACTAGCCCACAACACGAAAATATTTCACCTCGTGGCGCAGAGCGCTTTGAGCATAGTAAATGGATTGCCGGAATTCTTGGATTAGCGCTTTTCGCCATTCACATTCACGCCTTAGTATTGGGTAACGGAAACCTCAATCCCAATATTCTCAACGGCATATTTTTAAGCTTAGCCATCATACTTCATGGCTCCATTGCTAAATTCTTTTCGAGCATTCGCGCGGGAATGGATGGCGCAGCGGCCATTCTCATCCAATTTCCTTTCTACTTCGGAATCATGGGCATACTTCGATATGGAGATCTCATAAGCTCATTTACAGATTGGTTTTTGCAATGGAGCAGCCCGGGCTCACAACCAATATTTATCATGCTAAGCGCGGGAATTGTCAACTTTTTCGTTCCTAGCGGAGGAGGTCAATGGGCAGTACAAGGACCACTGATACTTTCCATTTGTCAAGAAAGCGGTTTGGATTTGTCTCTGGGGATAATGGCAATGGCCTACGGAGATCAACTTACCAATATGCTGCAACCCTTTTGGGCGTTACCTCTTTTGGCGATCACCGGGCTAAAAGCACACCAAGTGCTTCCCTATACAGCATTTATCATGCTGATTGGTGTGCTTATTTACTCAGTCCTGTTAATCGTGTTGGGATACACCTAAATCTTAAGTCACTATTGAGCAAGCATATCCAGTAAATACGCTCCGTAGCCACTCTTCACTAAGGGCTCCGCAATTTCTTGTAATTTTTCAGCGGAAATGAATCCCTTCCGATAGGCTACCTCTTCAATACACCCAACTTTTAGACCCTGGCGATCTTCTATCACTTGAACGAACTGACTGGCCTGCATCAAACTGGAGAATGTGCCCGTATCCAACCATGCCGTTCCTCGATCTAGTATTCCGACTTGGAGTTTGCCTCGCTCCAAATATATCTTATTGACATCGGTGATTTCATATTCACCACGCGCTGAAGGCTTTAGGTTTTTGGCAATATTCACAACTTCATTATCGTAAAAATACAATCCAGGTACTGCGTATCGCGATTTAGGCTTTAGAGGTTTTTCTTCAATGCTGATGGCGCGTTGATCGACATCAAACTCAACAACACCATAGCGTTCTGGATCTGAAACCTGATACGCAAATACAACGCCGCCATCTGGTTTGCTGCTATTTACCAGCAAATCCTCCATAGCCGAGCCATAAAAAATATTGTCGCCCAGAATCAAAGCTACGTGATCGTGGCCTACAAAGTGTTCGCCCAAGACAAAAGCCTGAGCCAGACCATTAGGCTCGTGCTGAACAACATATTCAAAATTACAGCCAATGCGCGATCCATCGCCGAGAAGCTTTTGAAAGAGTGGGGCGTCGTGAGGAGTTGTAATAATCAGTACATCCCTTATACCCGCTTGCAGCAAGGTGGAAAGGGGATAGTAAATCATTGGCTTGTCATATACTGGCATAAGCTGTTTACTAACCGCTATGGTAAGTGGGTGAAGTCGCGTTCCCGATCCACCTGCCAAAATAATTCCCTTCATGATGTAATTATTTATTGCCTTCAGCAAAATTAGTCATTATCGCCCTCATTTTCTAAAAGCTGAACTGGAGGCGATTTGAAGTCATCATTGGTGAGAAACTTTTCAAAGCTCAATATCAGCGATGGCAGCAAAAGGAGATTTGCTCCGATGGCTACGATTAGGGTAAAGCTCACCAAAAATCCCAAAGCAACCGTACCTCCAAAACTTGAGGCTGTAAAGATAGAAAAACCAAAAAACAATACAATGCTGGTATAAAACATACTTATACTGGTTTCACGCAAACTAGCGCGTACCGACTCGACAATATTCCACTGACGAAGTGCGAGTTCTTGTCTGTATTTAGCTAAAAAGTGTATCGTATCGTCCACCGAAATCCCGAAAGCTATGCTAAAGATGAGAATCGTGGATGGCTTAAGGGGTATTCCCGCGAAACCCATAACGCCAGCTGTAAGCAATAGAGGTAGTAGATTTGGAACCAGCGCAACAATCGTCATCTTCCAACTGCGGAAAAGCACCGCCATGATAAAAAGAATCACACCAATTGCCAAACCCAGACTGATCAGAAGATTTCTGATTAAATAATCGGTGCCTTTGACAAAAATAACCGAGGCTCCCGTAAGTGTAACATCAAAATCGTCGACATTAAAAACCTCAGTCACCTCATTATAAACCGAATCCAGCAACAACCGCATTTGCGGCGTGGGCAAATCGCGCACCTGAAGTGAGATGCGAATTACCTGCTGATTGGAATCCGTAAGCGTTTGCAACAAGCGTGCATTTTCGCTATCACGGGGGATGTATGAATAAATAAAGTTTCGCTCCTGTGATGTTGGAATTGAGAAAAACTCTGGATTCCCTCCATAATACCCCTGCTTAGCAAATCGGGCCAAACGAGCTACCGACAAAGGAGTAGACAAATCGGAATGCATTTCAAGGCGCTGCTCAAGCTCATCAATTAATCGTAGAGTTTTAACTTGCGTAATGGAACGCTTCTTTTTTGTATCGATGATTATTTCCAGCGGCATTACTCCATTAAACTGAGATTCGATATATTTTACATTCGTGTAAACTGGATCGTTCTTAGAAAAATCGTCGGTTAAGCTACCGGACGAATAAAGTCGGCTCATGCCCAACAGAGAAAAAACAAAGGCAATGCTGGTCACCACATAAATCCTTACCCGCTTTGTCTGCGTCCACATATCTAGAAAAAACACCATACTACGCAACCATCTGCGGTCGAAATGCTGAAAATGCTTCTTCTTTGGCTCGGGGAAAAAGATATAAGCTGCGGGAATTATAACGATGGAAAGCAGGTAAACCACAAAAATATTAAGCGCGGCAACCAATCCAAATTCCACTAAAATCACACTATCCGTTAAAATAAAAGCTGCGAAACCCAAAGAAGTCGTGGCGTTGGTCATGAAGGTTGCATTGCCGATTTTGGTAATCGTACGCTGCAAAGCCAAGACTTTATTACCATGATGCCGGAACTCAGCGTGATATTTATTGATGAGAAAGATGCAGTTTGCAATTCCAATGACAATGACGATTGGAGGAATAAGTGAACTCAACAAAGTGATCTCGTACCCCAAGGCGGAAATGAGTCCAAACGACCAAACCACACCAAGAATTACGATACCCAAAGAGATGTATGTAGCACGCCAACTTCGCAAAAAGAGAAAAATGATAAGCGCCGTTACGGAAAGAGCCAATACGATAAACAGGTACACCTCTTTCTTTATTTTGAGTGTATTGGCCATTCGTATATACGGCAATCCGCTGACGTATAGTTGAACTTGCTCACGTTGCTCATAAATCGCTACCTCCTCCTTGATTTCTTCAATCAAGGGAATAATCCGCGCAGAATATAGAACCTCGGGCTCTAAGCGAAGTAAAAGAACAGTATTCTTCTTGGGTAAATCCGTGAAAATTCCGTGATAAAATGGAAGCTGTCGGTACTGTTCTTCAAAGTCTTCCATATTACCGGAGTCGAAGAAAAACTTAGGCTGAAATTTTTTTAGCGAATCATTGCGTTCAAGAAGCACCAAACTGGTGAGATCCGCAGCGTTAATAACACCCGAAAGCCCCTCCAGTTTTCTAGCGAAGTTGCTCCAACTCTCCAAAAAATCAATATCAAAAATCCCGGATGATGGATTCGCAACAATGGCAACGGTATTGCCTGCTTCACCAAACGTGCTTTTAAAATTTTCGTAATCAATGTAAGCTGTATCGGAAACCGGAAGGAGTCGGCCAAACTGATGGGAGATTTGTGTTTTAGTAGCAAAATACCCCATAACAGCCGTCATGAGGAGCACGGAACCCAAGGCCCATAAAGGATTTCTAATTATTATACGGGCTATGGTACTCCACATCAACCGGCAGAAATTTAGTAACTATATTACAAAATGCAGCATGAAGCGTACATTTATTTTACATTCAGGCAAAAGTAAACACAAAGTAACGCGCTACACAAACCTTTTTATTTATCATTTCCGTTACTTTGAAGTTTGCTAACCGGCATTTACTTTTGACAAAAATTAATAACATCATGCGCTATTTAATAACTCCACTAATTCTAAGTCTCCTACTTGTGGGATGCACCACTACAGAGTCGGCAGAAATAGAAACATCTTCCTTAACGCTAACAGCAGAAGGCCCCCTTTTTGAAGGCAATAACACCGCAACCCTAGAATGGTCGCCGGATAATTCATTTTGGGGAGAAAACAAACCCGAAAATCTGAAGTCTGCCAAAGTAAGGTTGATCGACATCACGCTCTTATCCGACGACGCAGCAATAAAAGATGTCACGATTCAATTTGCTGGAGAAAAGACCGGTATGCAAAAGATCGCCTTCATGGACGCCAGTGGATCGGTGAATATTGCGGACAAACAAGAAAACTTGGCATCGTTTTTTCAAGATAATTTCTCAACCATCGTAGCTGATTTTGACCTTTCCGAAGACTATTATGATGATTTGAAAATTGAGGTGAAAATCATTTTTCAAATGGAGTTTACGACCAACTAATTTTTAATCTAAAAATCAATCAAAATGAAAATCCTTTCTGTTTTTGCTATTGCATTGACCTTTTTATTCCAATCGAACTTTAACCCCAACCCCGCAATGGCTCAAGATGCCGACGAAGGCGATGCGCTTATTGGAGTTTGGGAGCCTAGTCACGGTAAAGCCCGTATAAAAATCGACCGCATTGCCGGAAAGTACTACGGAAAAATCGTTTGGCTTCGTGAGCCCAATGACCCCGATAACGGAAAACCCAAAGTAGATAAAAATAACCCGGATGCCTCCATGCGTGAAGTTCCACTTAGAGGTTACCGAATGCTTAAAGACTTTGTTTACCAAGGAAACGGCGTGTGGGAAGAAGGAACCATTTACGACCCCGAAAATGGAAAGACCTACAACTGTGAAATCAAACTCAAAGACGACAACACCATTGAAATTCGTGGCTACATAGGCGTCAAGACCTTCGGACGTACGGATGTTTGGAAGAGACTTCAACTAAAAAAATAATTCCTTATGGAACACCTATATCGGAAGTTTTTTATCTGCTTTTTTATTCTGAGCATCCCTCTTTTCAGCAATGCTCAGGTAGACACTACGGATACGGATGATGATTGGGAGCTATACGCCCAGTTTGAAGTCGCCGATGAACCAACCCGCTTATGGGCTGATGCCAAAATTATCGGCTTAAGCCCACAGCGGTTTTTTAGTCTGGGCTACGATTATCACATGGGATATCCCATGACAATGAATCGAGGTGAGGCAGGAGAACTTGAAACCAACACCGCTTTTACGCAGGGTTTGCGCTTTACCTCCAACATCCCCATTATTTCTCGGACGAGCTTTATCTGGCAGTCGGGCTTAAACTTTTCGGATTTCCGATACAACATTGATGATGTTGGACCTGGAGGCCCAATCACCCCGCCCGTTCTTTCTCGCCCCGAAGAAGTTGTTCGCGCCCTTGACGAGAATGGAGTGCGCGTAGCCAGCTGGATCAACACCTTTTACAAGCCACTCAGCGGCAATTCATTCATCCTTATTCAAGCCCAACTTGATTATGCTGGTGATTACACGCTTAGCAATATGCAATCACTGGATTATGTGCGTTATTCAGGAGCTGTTCTCTGGGGAAGACGACCCTCAGATTATAAGCAATGGGCCATAGGTGCTTCGCGAACATACCGCGTTGGGGCGATGAACTACATCCCGATTGTGCTTTACAACTGGACTTCCCGCTCAAAAACATGGGGTGCGGAAATTCTCGCTCCGGCCAGAGCCCATGGTCGCTACAACTTCAATGCGCGCAATCTTCTGCTATTTGGCTACGAACTAGACGGCGCAAGTCACCGCCTCAATCAAGTTAGTAATGATTTCGGCTCGAACAGTATTGAACTTCGTCGTGGAGAGATTAAACTCAGACTCGATTATCAATTTCAAGTCACCGGATTCTTTTGGGCCAGTATTCAGGCAGGCTACCGTATTAACTATTCATTCCACATCGATGAGATTGAGGGCAGACACGATTACACTCGTCTGTTTGGCCTTGGAGTAGATCGTGACTTTTGGATGCCTAACGGTATTGGCAACACGCCATATTTCCATGTTTCCCTAAATTTTGTTAGTCCGTAAAAGACACTCAAATATCAACTATAAAAAAAAGCTGCCCGAGAATTTTCGGGCAGCTTTTTTTGTATCGAACACAATGGACTACTGAATCACTACTCGTCTATAAATCATTCCATAATCACTGCTCAATCGCAATGTATAGTGTCCTTTAGGCAAAGCATCCAAATGCAAGGAATGGGCACCAGGAGCGGGAAACTGATTAACGTGAACCATTTGCCCTAGTGAATTAATAACCTCCACATTCCAAATTCCGCGAAGTGCTGCCGGGATATCGATGTGAAATAATCCGCTGGAAGGGTTGGGATATACCGCAACCCTTTTCTCCAAGGCTTCCCACTCAACGGTGGATACCGTATTTGCGTAAACCCATTTACACAAATTACCTCCCCCACAAGAACTTGTAACCTGCATACAAACCTCAAAGCTATCAACGGAAGGGAAAGTAAAAACCACCGAGTCGCCCATAGCCGTACCCAAGCTCCCAAAATCCCAATTAATTGTATCGTGCTTTCGATTCGCCACAAACCCCACTTCCAAATTTCCAAAACCTATAATCCGAAAGTCGATGGGTTCAGCATTTCTTATTATGATCGTTTCGCGCAGCGTGTCATTATCTCTAAATTGATCACTTGGCATAATGGCGATGGCCTCAACGTTTACTACCCCCCCAGGCGTGGTATTCATCGTCCCGAGATTAATCTGAGAAAAATCTCCTGGCTGCAAAGAAAATCCTGAAAAACTAAAATTTTGAGTGTAGTCACCCGTAACGAAAACTTGCACTGGATACAGGGGAATAGGATCTATTCCATTGTTGCGAACCTCAATAATCACGGGCATATTGTTTGATCCACAGATGTAATCGTTGGGTGAAATAATCGCTCTCATTTCTAGATCAAGCGTATATGGATTGCAAATTTCCAATGAATCACTCCAGTTGCTCATCGTGGTATCGCAAACTTCCTTAACGTACAAACAGCCACAAGTACCTAGATTAACTCCTGGTATCATATAACTAGAATTTGACAATGCATTCGTGTCGGTGTAGGCGGCCTGACCTGCTCCAGGGGTAAAACCACACGGACCGTACTCCACGATCCATCGATCACCCGGACTCATCCAGCTCACGTAAGCTTGCCCTTGAGCATTCACCGAATCCAAAGTTAGATTTTGAGGGTCAGACTCACAAGGCTCGGAAATAATCGCAAATCGTGCGTTAGGTCGATTTGAGGGGTTTAGATTGCTATTTCCCGGATCTGCACAAACACCTAATGCGTCCCAGCGATACGTCCGCGATGTTCCTGCGGGCAAATTTTCAGTCCACTCTACAGATGCATTACCGTTTGAAATCCAACCTGGGTTTTGCGTACAAACCTCCACGATAATGTTGGAAACACCATCCCACAAAAAAGGTGTCGAAAACGTATGCGTATTCCAACCAAGTGTGGGCGTGTATGAAGGCGTAGTAAAAACAGTGGTCAATCCGGTTTCAAAAGCAGGACCTAAATCGTTGGTAGTTGAATTTTTGATCTTTATTTCAAAATCATCCAAAGCAGGCACAGCATTTAAATTGACCACATTAAATGCAATTGAATTAATCGTACCGGCGGAGGCACCGGCAGCAGTCAAGTCAGACGCGCGATAAATCATCTGCAAGCGATTCCCCATGTACCAATTTCCGTAAGGCGTGGGATAGGTGGACCCAGTGTTGGAACCAGTACCCGAACCTATGGTGTAGAGGATTTGGGACTGTAAAGGCAAAAAACTAGATAGGACAAAAAGCCCTAACAAGCATTTACGGATAACGAGCGTGTAATTTTGTTTCATGGCAATTGGCATTTAGTTAAAGATTTGTGAACGCACAAACTTAACAAATAAATACCTAACTGCCAAATAATTATAATGCTGCCAATCGCATTAATACATTCGCTTTGTTACCGGCAGCGTTATCGGAAAAGTTACGGCATCTGTTTTCACCAACACAGAATCATCATCGCCCCATTCTGCAAGTAGTTTTGCCCAGTCGTCGCGATCGTTCAAACAGGGGATATAAGTGAAAGAGCCTCCACCAGCTTCTTCAAATATTTCCTTACCCTCTTCTTCAATTTCCTCAAGAGTTTCCAAACAATCGGAAACAAATGCCGGACAAACGACCAGGAGTTTCCCCACCTTTTCTTCTCCCAATTTTTCTAGCGTCTTATCTGTATAGGGCTGAAGCCAAGGATCTCTACCCAATCGCGATTGAAACGTGTGGACAACTTTTTCCTCCGGTATTTCGAGTGCTTCACAAACGGCTTTAGTAACTGCATAACATTGGGCGCTGTAGCACCACGTATGCGCTTCTGATGGCGTATGACAACAATCTTCACACTTCTTACAGTGCTCGCCCGTGATATCACCACGCTTTACATGACGCACTGGGACACCGTGATAACTGAAGAGAATTTTATCAAAATCACCCTTCTCCACAGCTGGGCGCAAACTATTTACCAGAACCTCAAGGTAGTCGGATCGTTTGTAAAATGGCGGCACCCACTTCAAGTTAAAATCCAAATTGCGCGCTGCCATTTGCTCTTTCACCTTCTCCACTACCGTTTCGTAGGTTGACATTGCGTATTGCGGATAAAGAGGAATTACCCTAACCTCTTCCAATTTCGGGTGATCGACTTTAAGTTTTTCCAATACATCTCCAATGGATGGATTCCCGTAACGCATAGCAAGGGCTACTGGCATATCCGTATACTGCTGAACTTTTTGCTGCAATCGCTCACTGAGTACAATCAAGGGACTCCCCTCTTCCCACCAGATGCTTTTATAGGCCGCAGCAGATTTACGCGGACGAAAGTTTAAAATAATGCCCCTAACCAGCAACCAACGCTTCCAATAGTCAAAATCAATCACCCGCTCATCCATAAGAAACTCGTCGAGATATTTTTTAACGTCAGAAACCTTAGTGGAATCTGGAGATCCCAAATTGATTAGTAAAATTGCCTTTGTATGTTCAGAATTCATGTATGTAAATTTATGCTAGTTAAAAGTTCAAATTTCAATCAACCCCTTCTTTGGTGTATTGTTTTGGCGTGATGCCATACTTCTTTTTAAAGGCAGAAATAAAATGACTGGGATTGGAGTAGCCCATTGAAAAGGCAATTTCGTTAATTTTATACTGCTTACTATCGAGCATTCCGCGGGCCGTCTCTAGTTTGTAATCCAACACAAAACCATAAACCGTGCTGTTATACAAATCCTTAAAGCCATTTTTCAACTTTAGTTCGTTGATGCCCACACTACGAGACAACTCCGCCATGGAGGGTGGGTTAGTAAAGTTTTCTAGGAGAATATCTTTTGCACGTTTCACACGTTTAACCGAGTCTTCATCCTGAAGGAAAGGGCACGCCTCAGCATCCATATTTTCTTCGTGATGGAAGTACAACGCCAGTATTTCATAAATTTTTCCACGCAGAAAGAGTCGCTGCGCCTGAACACTCAAACGCGAAGAAAAAAGTTGCTGCAAGGGCGAAAGCATCGAAGCAGGCAACGGGCGCTCTTCGTAGTATTTCTTTTCTGCCGCCGAAGTTAAAAAAGCCATTTCTGGAGCATCAGCAACGAAGAGCTCATGGAGATACTCAATGGTGGTTTGCAAATGAACCAAGCGACATTCTTCACTTGCAGATAGAGAAAGATGCAAATCTCGACTAGGTTCGTAAATAAAAAAACTGCGATTAGACGTCAAGGTTCTTTGATATTGCGGACTAAACGCAAAAACGGCGTCATCCTGTAGACAGAAAAAAAAGTGCACATCGGGCGACTTAAGAAAAACATTTTCAGCATCTACCACCTGATTTCCTTTTGACGCGTACAAATCAATTTTTACACCCTCCTCAAAATAACGAGAGTAAATTATACCGATAGCGTTATTTTTGTCAACCGAGCTTGCCGGATTCATCATTGCGAAATTATTTAGAACAATTAAAAACAACTGCAAACATTGAGTGTTTCATGATTTATATCAGTTTGCAAAGATATATTTCAGCGCAATTAAAAATACGTTTAGCGTTATTTTTCACATTGCAGATAGGTTAATTTTGCACACGAGAAATCAAATATGAGAAACACCGATCAAAATAAAATTCAGTTCTTCCAAGTAGTTGGGATTAGCTTTCAAACAGCGGATGTATCCGTTCGCGAACAATTCAGCATAACTGCAGAGCGCGAGGAAGCTTTTTACAATGCACTTAAAGCCCGCGGTCTAAAAGACGTTATGTGTATTTCCACATGCAATCGCACTGAAATTTATTTCTTCTCAGAAAACATACATCCACTGGTAAATGTTTGGCTGGAATTCACTGGAGGCGATATGCAAACGCTGATGGATGCGCATTTTCATCACAGAGGAATGAAGGCTTTTGAACATCTAATCCGCGTTAGCTGCGGGTTGGAATCACAAATACCTGGTGATTTTGAAATTGTAATGCAAGTAAGACGCTCATTCCGTCGTGCCAAAGAGTTGAAATTAGCCAACGGTTTATTTGAACGCATGTTGAATACGGCAGTGCATACGAGCAAGCAAGTCAAAACTCAGACTTCATTTTCCACAGGAGCCTCTTCTGTTTCTTACGCAACCGTGCGCTATTTGAGAGATCGTTTGGAGATTGAGAATGCGAAAATTTTAATTCTTGGTTTAGGAGAAATTGGTCGTGTCACCTTGGAAAATGTACTCAAGCATTTTCATCCATCCGCAGTAACTGTAGGTAACCGCAGCTTTGACAAAGCGTTAGATTTCGCGAATGCATATGATGTATCCGCGCTGCCTTTGGAAGGGGCCTTGAACAATATTAGCGAATTCGACGCCGTAATTGTCGCAACCGGCGCATCGACTCCGGTCGTAAAAAAAGAGCATTTACCGGCGAACTACCAAGGCGTGCTTATTGATCTTGGAGTACCCGCAAATATTGATCGC
The DNA here is from genome assembly GCA_007693635.1 of Flavobacteriales bacterium. GTDB lineage: Bacteria > Bacteroidota > Bacteroidia > Flavobacteriales > Schleiferiaceae > CSBr16-58. The sequence goes on from REDE01000128.1 coordinate 24,021, forward strand.
AGCTGTGGCCTCATCACCACTCTAATCGATGTTGACGATTTATCAAAAATCACGAAAGCAGCGCTCGATTCACGTATCGAAATGATTCCGATGGTAGAATCATTGATCGAGCTAAACTTACAAGAATTTTCCATGTGGTACCGCAAGCGCGAGTTGCTGCCATTGATACAAGATATGAAAGATCGTTTACGCAGTGATCTCACCAATGAATTGAACAACCAAACGCTTGTTGATCCAACTGCACAAAACACCTTCACAGACAACATACTACGCCGTTTTGAAGCTGGTCTTTTCCAAAAAATTGAAGAAGACGTGAAAAATGGCACTCCGAGCATTCCCAATAGAGTCTTAAGTCTGTAAGATGAGCTTACGAATAGGCACGCGCGATTCCAAGCTCGCGATTTGGCAGGCAGAAACCGTTGCCCGGGAATTAGCAAACATTGGTATTCGTACCGAAATCATCGCACTAAAAAGTCAAGGCGACCTCGATCTAAAAACCCCATTGCACCTAATGGGAGGCACAGGCTTATTCACCAAAGTTTTGGATGATGTTCTGATCGCCGAAAAAATTGATATCGCGGTACACTCTCTCAAAGACTATCCCACAGTACCTCCACAAGGAATCACCATAGCCGCAGTGCTAGAACGGGAGGAATACCAAGATATTCTCGTTCATAAAGGCAACACAGATTTTCTGAAATCACCCTCGGCAACTATAGCTACGGGAAGTATTCGCAGAAGAGCCCAGTGGCTTCACAAATATCCACAGCACCAGCTCACCAACCTCCGGGGAAATGTAATTACGCGCTTAGAAAAATTACACAACAACGACTGGCAGGGAGCGGTTTTTGCTAAAGCCGGATTAAAAAGATTAAACCTTATTCCCGAAAATCACATCGAGCTCAACTGGATGATTCCCGCCCCCGCCCAAGGAGTAGTAGGCATAACCTGTCGCGAAAACGACACCCAAACCCGCGACATCCTTCAAAAGATTAATCATTTGGATAGTTGGGAAACGAGTGTGATCGAAAGAAAATTCCTCAACACATTAGAAGGTGGTTGTTCCGCACCAATTGGCGCCCTAGCGATAAAAACCACAGATGGCTATTCGTTTAAAGGAGGGATTTTCAGTATAGATGGCCGTAAAGCATCGGTTATCGAAAAATTCTTCGCCTTTGAAGAACCCCAATTAATTGGCGCAAAAGCAGCTCAAGAAATCTTAATTCGGGATGGCGCCGAAATTATGAAGGAAATACGTGAAAAAGCTTAGAATCCTCATAACAAAAGAATTAGAAGACCACCAAAAAAAAATTGCTACAAAAGTATTCTGGGATTTGGAGGAAGCTTCGGCGTTGAAAGCACGCGCCTTGAGTCTGCCTGCTTACGAAGCCCCGTGGAAACACCTATGGTGGATGATAACCTCCGCCAAAGCAATCCCCGCATTTCAGCATTACAACAACGGTGAAAATATTGAAAAATTAGCCTGCACCGCACCGGCCGTCCGGGCAAAACTCATCGAAGCGGGAATAACGCCCAAAATTGCCGGATTTAACGCCGCCGATATTGCCAAGAAAATATCCCATCGCAAGCCCTTCGGTGTTATTCACCTCTGCGCAAAACACAGTCGAGAAGAATCGGCAAACATCTTCCGCGACGCCAACATACCCTACATCAAAATACCGGTATACGAGACCATCCCCGAAAATCACTGCATTACATGGCAACATTTTGACGGATGGGTGGTTTTAAGTCCAAGGTCAATCGAGGCATTTGGCTGCTCATTGCCTCCGAAAGATATGCCTGTAGCAGCCATAGGCAACACAACAATGAATGCGCTAAAAGATGCGGGGTTTACCCGTATTTTTGTGACTTCAAAACCCGAAATAGAAACCTTAATTACTGAATTCAATGACTACCTCCGAAATAAAGAATGATATTTTTCTACGTGCTTTAAAGGGCGAAATTACCGAGCGCCCACCAGTATGGATGATGCGCCAAGCAGGCCGCTATTTGCCCGATTTTATGAAACTCAAAGAAAAATATCCATTTTTTGAACGCGTACAAAATCCGGAGCTCGCCACCGAAATCACTATAATGCCAATCCACCAAGTAGGTGTGGACACCGCTATACTATTCTCAGACATCCTAGTGATTCCCCAAGCTATGGACTGCGAGGTGCAAATGATTCCCGGCAGAGGTCCGGTAATCCCCAACCCTATCCGCAGCATGGCAGACGTTGATCGACTCATCACCCCCCCGGCGGAAGAGGCTCTTGACTACGTTATGGCAGCCGTAAGAACCACCAAGCAAGCTTTAAACGGGAGCGTTCCCCTCATTGGATTTGCCGGCTCACCCTGGACCATTCTCTGCTACATGGTAGAAGGACAAGGCTCAAAGGACTTTAGTGTAGCGAAAGGATTTTGTTATTCTCAGCCCGAAGCTGCACATAAGCTTTTGCAAAAAATCACCGATATAACAATTGACTACCTCAAAGCAAAAGTTCAGGCCGGCTGCGACGTCATCCAAGTCTTTGATTCGTGGGGAGGACTGCTTAGTCCGGAAGATTACCAAATCTGGTCTATGCCCTACATCAAGCAAATTGCCGACGCAGTGCGCCCGCTAGCCCCCGTGATTCTCTTTGGCAAAGGATGCTGGTACGCGCTCGACTCGTACAAGGCCGCAGGAGCCTCAGCTATTGGAGTCGACTGGACACTTTCACCGCAAAAAGCCCGTGAACTTGTGGGAGAGCAGACCGTATTACAAGGAAACTTCGACCCTTCAAAGCTTTTATCTCCCATCGATGTCATCGAAAGAGAAGTAAAGAAAATGATTGATGGCTTCGGAGGCAAACATTACATCGCGAATTTAGGCCACGGCATTTTACCCAACATCCCCGTTGATCACGCAAAAGCCTTTGTTAACGCCGTAAAAAATTACCACTAATGAGCATTCGGGAAAACTTCACACTCTACATTCACCAACTTCAAGATCAGATTTGCGCTGCCATAGAAAATGCTGGAGGTGGAGGGAAGTTTCAGGAAGATAAATGGGAGAGACCGGGTGGTGGCGGTGGAAAAACACGCATCATTCGTGGAGATGAGGTTTTCGAAAAAGGCGGGGTAAATACTTCAGTAGTGCACGGCAAACTTCCGGCTTCTATGCAGGAAAGGTTAGGTGTAAAACACGAAGACTTTTTTGCCTGTGGGATATCCTTGGTTATTCACCCTACAAATCCTCACGTTCCAACCGTTCACGCCAATTTTCGCTTTTTCGAACTGTATGACGATAAAGGCACAGCAGTAGATCGTTGGTTTGGCGGAGGAGCCGATCTTACGCCCTATTATTATCAGCAAGAAGATGTTGTTCATTTTCACAAAAGCCTAAAAGCCGCCGCCGATCCATTCGGAGCGGAATTATATCCGCTTTACAAAAAAGAATGTGACCACTATTTTTTCAACACCCACCGCAACGAAAATCGCGGGGTTGGCGGTATGTTTTTCGACTATCTCAAAGCTGATGATCGCCGCGATGACCTATTTTGGCTTGATTTCACAAAATCCATAGGCGATGCTTTTGTGCCGGCCTACATCCCTATTGTAGAGCGCAGAAAACATGATGCGTTCCTAGAAAAACACGTAGAGTGGCAACAAATACGCAGAGGACGCTATGTAGAGTTCAACCTCATTCACGACCGAGGAACCCTATTCGGACTAAAAACCAATGGTCGTATTGAATCCATACTGATGAGTTTGCCCGCTCTTGCTCGCTGGGAATACGACCATCAACCCCAAAGCGGCAGTGATGAAGCCCTGCTACTCGAAGCTTTAAAGCATCGCGACTGGATCAACGACCCACTTTAAAACCTATTACCATGGAATTTCCTTATACCCGGAACCGCATTCTTCGTCAATCTTCAGCCATACGAGATTTGGTTGCTGAGCATCGACTTCATGCAAACGACTTCATCGTCCCATTATTCATCATTGAGGGTGAAAATATACAAGAAGAAATTCCCTCCATGCCGGGGTATTACCGCATGAGTCTTGACAAAATTGAAGCTGAAGTAAAAGAACTTTGGCAAATGGGTTTAAAAAGCGTATTGCTCTTTGTAAAAGTCCCCGATGCGCTTAAAGACAATTCCGGAACCGAAGCACTCAACGACGACGGACTGATGCAACGCAGCATTCGCGCCATACGCGCTGCAGTTCCCGGAATGCTTATAATGACTGACGTAGCTTTAGACCCCTACTCTTCCTTCGGTCATGACGGTATTGTGGTTGAAGGAGAAATCATCAACGATGCTACCAACGAAGTTCTTGCCGAAATGGCGGTATCCCATGCACGTGCAGGAGCGCAGTTTGTTGCCCCTTCCGACATGATGGACGGACGCATCTCGATGATTCGCGAGGCGCTAGAAGCCGAACAGTTTCAGCAAACCGGAATTATGGCGTACAGCGCAAAATACGCATCCACGTTTTACGGTCCGTTTCGCGACGCCTTAGATTCTGCTCCGGGTTTTGGCGACAAAAAAACCTACCAAATGAATCCCGCTAACGGACGTGAAGCTGAACGAGAAGCTCTTATGGACGTAACCGAAGGCGCAGACATTATTATGGTTAAGCCCGCACTCATGTATTTGGACATCATCCAGCGTTTGAGATCAAAAATCACTCACCCCATAGCTGCCTACCAAGTCAGTGGCGAGTACGCGATGATTAAAGCCGCAGCACAAAAAGGCTGGTTAAACGAAGAAGCAGCGATCCTAGAATCGCTGCTTGCTATAAAAAGATCCGGTGCCGATTTAATTGCTACCTATTTTGCTAAAGATGCGATTAAGCTCTTAAAAAATATGTAGCTTTCTCTGAATATTAAGCCCCGAGCTTAGCTGTATTTGAATAATGTATAATCCAGAAGGAATATTGCCTACTGAATACTCATTATTCTGATTAATTGCTGATAACCTCGTCTTTCTTCCATCAACAGACACAAGGTTCACTTGATTTATTGTCTCATTCGGCATTTCATTTAATTCGATACGAAACCAAGAATGGGCTGGATTGGGGAAGATGTTTATTTGGCTTTCAGCAAAGGAACTTACAGAAACCAGACTCGTTGGAATCGACTTACAAATAGTACCGCTGTTGCAAGTTCCAAATAATTCCATGCAAACTTGAACAGAGTCAGAACTAGCGAAGGTAAACGACACTGTATCTCCAACCAAACGAACTCCATTTACATCCCAAACTGTAGAATCAGCCAAACGCTGATTTGAACGAAATTCCAGCTCAAGATTACCTAAATAGACAATATCAAAATCAATTGTTGAAACTGAAGGTAGTCCAATTCCGGAAATACTCGCCGTATCGTTATCCGAAAATTGATCATTTGGAACACTCAAAGAGGCCGAAATCGAAATTACGCCCCCATTTACGGAGTTAAAGGAACTCAAACTAAAGGTATCTTGTGCAAAAGGAGCCAATCCACCAGGAAAAGACAGACTAATTGTATCTGTAATATCGCCGGAAATAATTACCGAAATTGGAATAATCGCTAGTGGGGTAATTCCATTATTACGCACAACGACATCAACATTGGTGTTTACGCTTCCACATTGTCCATTGACTGGAGAAAGAATTTCAACCAACTGAGCATCGATATCGTATGGATTGCAAATCTCTAGAGAACTACTCCATGGACTAAATATAGAATCACAATGCTCACGAACAAAAAAGCAGCCACACGAACCTTTGGACAAGCCCGGAATGGAATATCCACTTGTAGTGGTTACGTTAGTATCAATAAACGTAGCTGTACCTGTTCCGGGCGTAAAACCACAAGGGCCAAACTCCAGCTCCCATCTTGTACCCGGACTCGTCCAAGAAACAAAAGCCTCATCGTTTGCATTCACTGAGTCCAGACTAAGCGAAACGGGAGTGGTACCGCAAGCTTGAGAAACCAAGTCGAAACCGACATGCGCGACAAGTCCTTGGGTAAGCGGTGAAGTCGAATTGCGTGGACCATAAATTGTTCTATCGGGAATATTAGCGTTGACAATAGCAAAACCAGGATTAAAGCCTTCCTGGGAAAAATCCATGACAATATTGCTTGTTCCGTCATATACTATAGGATTGGAAAGCGTGAATTCCACCCAACTTCCAGAGGGAACAATGTTGGTGCGAGGGGGAGATAAAGGAGCTGCAAACAATACCGTATCAACTGGTGCAAAAAAGGCTCCAGGCGTCAATGTGTTTGCTGTTGTAAAGCCCACTTGAATTAGTACGTTACTAAAATTCGGGAAAACTTGAGAGGAAGATTTAACGTAAATCTTTGTTATCAATCCGGCAGGTGCATTGAAATCTGAAGCTAGGTACAAAACCTGTCTTCGGTTATTTCCCGCTGTATTAAACGGAAATGAGTTGTTGGGAAATGGAGCAGTAGGCGGCTCATACGAAAATTGCGGTTGGGCAAACATGTCTGTAACACTCAATAGCAAAATCATCAGTAGCGAGAAAGTAGAGGTTTTCATTTTAATTTTCATTTAGGTAATTAATCCATATCCGAAACCTATCGGCATTCATCAATCATCGAGCAGAATAGATTACTTCTCAATGAGCTTACAAATATAATGAACAGCTAATTCAACAGAGATTCGATGATGTTATAAATTTATCCTAACAAAACAACAAAGTTTTTTCGTGGAATATTTATTGCCTAATTTGGCGCAATAAAAACATAACTATCATGAAAAAAATCGCACTGCTTTTAGCCATCGTCAGTATCGGTATTTCTTGTCGTCGCGAAGGGCCTCCAGGGCCTCCGGGACCACGCGGACCGGGCGCAAATTTCACCATCCTCAACGCGACTGTAATGCCTTCAGACTGGCAACCCTTTGGCAATCCCGGCGAACCCGACTTTCAGTATGTAGCAGTATTTAATGCTCCTGAAATCACGCAAAGTGTATTCAACAGCAGTCTGGTGGTTGGGTATATCATCGACAACAACATTGCGTTTATTCTACCCAACACCATTAATTATGGCGACTACATTACGGAATACAGCATGATTCACACCGTAGGTTCGATTGAATTCATCGCTAAGGATAGTGATTTATTCACGGAAGCCCCCGAATTCCCAATTGATTTTAGAGTGTACATTATCTCTAGCTCTGCACGAATCGACGGTATGGAGAATTGGGATATGGAAGAACTAGAGGAGTATTTAGAGAAAATGGAGGCAGAGTAATGCGTGTATTTAGGCTCTCTAGTCTGCACTTATGACACTTATCTGCTAGTTCAAGCAGCCGTTAAAAATTAAAGCCCATGGTTTTTCCATGGGCTTTTCTGATTTAAAAACGGTAGCCTATACCAATAGTAATATATTCCCAGTGTGTTTTTCCACCTTCAGGATACACCCCTGATCTTTCAAAAATAGGCATCCACCCTATTCGGTAAATCATAGGATTATTTTTAGCAAAATAGGCATAGTTTAGACGGAATGATGCTAAAACATATTGCGCTGGCTCGTCAAACAAAGTGCCGAATGCATAAGCAGCTCCGATGCCCGTTTCAATCCGGTGGTGTTTACCGAAACCATAATTCGATTCGATAAAGAAACTTGTTCCTATGCCCATTCCAAAATGCCCAAGTCCTCCACGCATAGAAAAATGATGCTTATCCTCTGAGTATAAAAAACGTTCGTAGTCAAGAGAAATAGACCGAAAGCTTACTAAGTCTAAATTTACAGCATTCTTATACTGCCCCTTCATCGAAAAGGCCCCTACGAGCAGACAAATACTAAAAAGA